>JAQIBZ010000146.1 GCA_027858815.1 Desulfobacteraceae bacterium | reverse complement strand
ATGGTGCCGGAGGCGAGACTTGAACTCGCACACCATCGCTGGCGGAGGATTTTGAGTCCTCTGCGTCTACCAATTCCACCACTCCGGCACGAATTTTATTTTTTATTTAATGCTTGCGTTATTATATCAATTTAAATTGGCTGTCAATAGGCAAGCGCAATCGTTTTTTACCCCCTGCTAAATCGGCAGGCGGATAATAAAGGTGGTGCCTTTTTTCAGCTCGCTTCTGCACTCAATCGTTCCGCCGTGGGCTTCCACATTTGTTTTTACAATCGGCATGCCAAGTCCCGTCCCTTTGCTCCCTTTTGTGGTGAAAAACGGCTCAAAAATCTTTTCCAGATTTTCATTGTCAATACCCTCACCAGTATCTGCAACGGATATCACAAGATCTTTATTTTCAATACTCCCGTTGATGGATATCAGTCCTGTGTCCGGCATGGCATCCATACTGTTTTTGAGTAAATTATTAAAAACCTGACTCATCAGACCGGGGTCAATATTGACAACAGGAATTTCCGCATCCCAGTTCAGGGTGATTTTAATCCCTCTTTTTTCAGCTTCCGGACCAGTAATTTCCAGAATTTCTCTAATAATCAGGTCAATGGGACTTTTTTGTAAGTGCAGGACGGGTTTTTTAGCAAACTGCAAAAATTTATGGATGAACTCATTGACCCGGGTGGAATCTTTTTCTATGATTTTTAATATTTTTTCACCCCTGTGACTGAGATTCTCTCTTTTCAATCCGGACAGGGCCATATGAGTATTGTTTAAAAAATTCCCTACTTCATGGGTCACCTTGCTCGATGCCGTACCCAGAATTGCCAAGTTTTTCGAATGCGCCAGCGCTTTCGCGGCTTCCACTTCCCGAACAATATATTCTTTAAGAGAATCAGTCATTTCATTAAACGCCATGCCCAGATCACCGATTTCATCCTCTGAATTAATTGATACTTTCTGGTCCATATTTCCCTGGCCGATGACCTGAACCTGCTGATGCAGGGTTTTGATTGGGACCAGAAACCGCCGGACCCACCGCCACGCCAAAAAGACAGTTACTATACAGATTAAAACCGTCATCAACACCGCCCAGAAAAGATTACGGTATAGATACGCAAAAATTTCCGTGCTCGGCTGACTTAATACCACAACCCAGTCAAGCCCTGGAACATAAACCCCCAGGTTATACGACGTGCTGCCGTCTTCATCATCAGTCCATTCAACAGGAGCCTTTGCGCCATGAATTTTTCTTAAAACATCCGGTTTTTCAGTCGGCGCCGACCGAAGCACCCGATCGATTTGTCTGTGGGCAATATAACGGCCGGATAAATCCATAATATATACCTGGCCGGTATCGCCGATCGTAATTCCCTCCAGAACATCCCAGATGGATTTAAGATTTAATTGCGCCCACAGAACTTCTTTGACATTTCCCAACCTAAATACCGGTACGGCCAAATGCATATGGGGAATATCATTTTTAGCAAGCTTTACTCCGGAAACAGAAACCTTTCCGGAAAGGGCTTTGCCAAAAATTTCCGGGTCAGCGCTATTTGATGCCGGACTCTCTGAGATAGTGGAAACTATTTTCTTCCCATCAGCCGAAAACAGATCAATGGAAACAAATTGCGTGTTGATATGAAGAAATGCGGTTAAAGCGATTTCTTTTTGCCATGAATCCAGTTTTGTTGCTGCCATCAGCAACGCAAGACTTTCCAGGTTACGCTGAGCATTGTCCATGAACAGGCGGATCTCTCCGGCTGAACTTTTGAGGATATTGGCGTAATCCTGCTTAATGGTTTTTTGAAAAAAATTATAATTTGTCAAAGACAGAATGACGCTTGTGATAACAATTGACAGAATAATAAATGGAAGAATAAATGACAGGAATTGATAAACCAGCTTTTTCTTTTTATGACGGACCATAAAAAAAAGAATAGGAGATTACCCAGTAAAATGTAAAGGTCTACTTTTAAAAAATTGTACAAAGCCAGGCAAGCGCATCATCACGACGGATAAAGCCTTTTACTGAAAAACCTTTTAACTGCGCCATCACCTCAAAAAACTCATCATATTGTTCCACTTGGTTATACACACCGGCAATCGCGGTATTGGGAGAAATTTTCAGATCATTCATTAATTTTATAATACTTAACGCGCCGGACATCTGCTTATTAAAAAAACGTGTGGAATCCGCCTTGTTAATCAACAATTTTTCACAACCGTCAATATCCAGAGCTGCGCAGGCAGTACAAATAATTTCTTTTCTGGCGTCATGGTCGATCATGCCGCTTGTGACAATCTCCACAACGCTCAGGTCCGCTAAGTGACTAACAGTTAAATTCATCTTCTCTTATCCCTTATCCCTGGTTATTTTATTTTAGTCAACGGCAACACCTTGCTAGTAGCCTGCAAAGATAATGCCATATGACTATCCCGCTTTTCTCATCAAGAAAATCGGGCTATTCCATTTAAAAATAAAAGGCTATAAGCGGGGTTTTAAACAAAAAGGAATAAAACAAAGAGGAAGGCGCAACAAAACGTTACAGTAAATATTTCCAAACTGACACAATTTTATACACCCAGGTAATCGTCTCTGACATTCAGGGGCCGGTGGTCATTGATGAATTGAATATAAAATTCATCCATTTTGCGGGCTGTGTCCAAAGTCATTTTTTTGGCTTCGTAATCCAAGATGCAATATGTGCAGCGATTATTGCATTTTCTTGTTACATTCACCTTGGTGGTAATACAGTTTACAGGTTACGTACCATTCTTCAGTATCGGGTCTTTTTTATTTAATGCAAACTTGATGCAGGATCATCCTTTATCTTAAAACAGCATCCTTGAGACGATACGTTCCAGGGTATGTCAGTTCAAACGGCGCAGGAAGAAAAAACCGTTTGGACATCACATCAATGGCGGTTTTGTGAAACAGAAAAGTTCCCGGCTGAAGAGAGGAAATCATTTTCTCTGCCTTGTGAAGGCATCTTTTTTTCTGACCGGGATCGGTTTTTGAAAATGCCTGTTCCAGCAATTTTGTCACATCCGGATTTGCAAAGCATCCGGCTCGTGATTTGCCGAAATAAGAAGGGGTCCAGAATTCTTTTAGCCATTCCGCACAGCGGTATCCGTCGGAAAATTCCGTGAGCACTGCCTGAAAATCGGTATTTCGTTGAAATTTTTTACCGATTTGGTCAAGGGGAACGGGATCAATGGTCATTTGAATGCCGATTTCATTAAAACACAGCTTAATGTATTGGGCAATGGCCTGTTCCACCAGGAACTCTTTTATTACCAACAGGGTAAATATAAACGGTTTATTATCCTTATATAAGTAAAGATCCTTTTTATTTAATACCCAGCCAGCCTGTTGCAACAATTCCATACTTTTTTGAGGGTTATAAGACAGCGGGACCACATCCGGATTGTGATACGGGGAATCAATACCCATGGGACCGGCAGCTACTTTTCCGTAACCCCTCAGCATATCTTTCACAATATAGTCCCTGTCAATGGCATGGGCCAGGGCCTGTCTGACCTTGGAATCTGAAAACAGGGCATCATAGGTATTGTATAAAAGAATGGTATACCGATGCATGGTATAATGATCAAAATAAAATTGGTCTTCATACTGCTTCATGATATCAAAATTTTTCGGTGAAATCTCATATGCAATATCCGTTTTCCCGGCAAGCAAACGGGTCCATGATTTTTCCCTGTTTGGCTGATAATAAAATTCCACGCCGTCAAGTGACGGCGCGCCCTTGTAATAATTTTGATTAGCCTTTAAAATTACCTGTTCAATTCCGGCTTTTGACACAAACTGGAACGGGCCCGACCCCACAGGATGCTTGGCCTTATCGTGTTTATTTGCCGGACCATCAACAGGGGTCGGAAAAATTTCTATACTCCAGATTTTTTCAATAAAATCCGGGTCATCTTTTTTCAGAAAAATGCATAATTTACTTTCTGAAACCGGTGTGATTTCCCGGACCAAATCCATTAAGGCTTTATCAGAGTTTTTAAGGAAAAATGACAATGAATATGCCACATCTTTTACCGTGACCGGCCGTGCATCATGAAAAACCGCATCATCTCTTAACCCTATGGTCCAGGCAAAAATTTCTGGATCATAGGTCCAGGACAGGGCCAGGTCCGGTTTGAGTTCGCCGGTTTCATCGGGCACACACAAAAAACTGTACAGCAGCGAAAAAATATTCCCGGAACAACCCAGGCTTTCATCTTGCGGATTTAAGGAAAGAAATGCGCCAAACATGTCAATCCGAAGGATATTTTTGTTTGGTGTTGCTGAACCGGATACATTTTCCGCCTTATCGCAGGATGCGATAAAGGCAAAAATGAAAAAGTAGATGATGGTTAGACAAAATTTATTAACCATGAAAAAAATAATTCTGCTTATATTGGAGAATCAAGTTTTGTTAAAATGTAACTGATTCGATTATATCCAACTGGATTCCCGCCTTCGCGGGAATGACAACACCGGGTATGTGCCTTTCTTCCGTCATTCCCGCGAAGGCGGGAATCCATTAAACGCGTCTCAATAACTTATATTGAAACGCTTACCATTCTACACAATCTGTTAAAGCGATAGACTGATGCCGGCCTCCGCCCACCGGTCCGGCTGGGGCCAGGAACTCCGGTAGAGCGTGTTTGAGTTGAACAGATTATATACAGCGCAGAACAGTTCGGCCTGGCACACGTCTTGAATTTCAGGTAATTTTGCCTTGAACTTGTAATCAAACACGAATTTTTTGTCTTTGGTTTCCGGGTACGTGGAATTATAGTCTGTATATTTACCAAAAAGACAATGGGTCATCCACTGCCAGGTATACCCGGCTGACACCTGGTATTGTTCTTTGGGAATATCCTTTATTTCCTCATGGGTTACATCGTCTTTTACATCCGTAAAATTGCCGGACACTGAAAGATCCAGCCCGAAATCAAAAGCCGCAGACAAAGAACCTTCCACGCCTTTGCGGACAACCTTGTCGATATTTTTAAATTTTCGCGTATCCGGATCATATTGAATCAGGTCATCAACATCCGCGTAAAAAAGATTCACCTCAAACCGAAAAATTTCCAGAAATCGCATTTCCGATCCCAGCTGATAATTCACTGCGGTTTCCGGGTCCAGATGCTCGGAGCCGTAAATGGGATCTTTTACCCAGGCTGCAGGGGGTGCGGAAAACCCTTTGGCCACCTGCGCCCTGATCAGTGCCCGGTCGTCCAACATGCGAACCACCACCCCGGCGGAAGGACTGACTGCTGAACCGAAATCCCGGTTGTCATCATACCGGAGCCCGGCATTAGCTGAAAAATTATCCCGGGAAAACGTGTCATTGGCATACACTGCCCAGTTTCGGGTGTCATATTTTTGGGCGTAATTATTCCAGTCAAATTCGCCCCAATCGCCGTCAAACCCCAGATTAACAATATTTTTCTGATTCGGGAGGTAATTGACTTTTACGCTGCCGCCCCAGGATTTATCATTGTAATCATTATAAACCTCGCGGTGATCCGCAAAAACATCATCAATCTTGATGTCGTAGTCATGATGACGGCCTTCAACAGTCATGGACAGATTGTCTGCAAAAAATGTTTTAAACAGCAATCGCTGATACGACCGCGTCTGACCGATATCATCCCAAAAATCCGGATAATTGATCAGCGGGTCTTCATTGTGTCCGTCATCATAGCTGTAGACAAAATTCAGCCGGCTGGCATCATTAATGTTATAATTGACTTTGCCATAAGCAGCTGTCTGATCATAGGCGGCGTTATCAAGAAACCCATCACTCTGATCATAGGTCAGGGAAAGAAAATAACCGAATTGATCTTTTGTTCCGCTGATGTTTCCCCGGCTCTTTGACGTATCAGCTTTTCCGTATGATGTCCGGATATTTGCCGTAAACGGTTTTTCTGCATCCGGCTCTCTTGTAATGATGTTAATGACACCGCCAAGGGAAGATCCCCAGGCAGACGATGCCGCGCCCTTGTAAACCTCGATCCGTTCTATGATATCCACCGGCACAGAGGAAAGATCCGTCAATGGATTGGCCAGCTGGTTCAAGGGCACTCCATCCATATACACCGACACCTGCCGGACCTCGGAACCCTGAATCCGCACCATGGCCATGCTCCCGGGACCGCCGTTAAATTCCACGGACACACCGGGTACATATTGAAGCACTTCAGCAGCAGTCGCTGCCGGCATTTTTTCAATCGTTTGCCTGTCAACCACTGTAATATTTGCCGCCACATCCTGCTTTGGGGTCTGATTCCGGGTGGCGGACACCACAATTTCTTCCAACGGATATGTTTTATCTGATTCACTGGAAATTGAGTCTTTGGTGTTTTCAACAGCAAAAACAGTATTTGAAAACAAAACCAGAACCATCCAGGCAACGTTCAACATCAGAATAGATTTACAATATTTCATTAAAAATTTCACTCCTCCGTATCAGTTTTACGTTCAATTAAAGCATCAACTCAGGTTATATTTCTTCACTTTTTCAATTAATGTTTTTCTGCTGATACCCAGCAGTTCAGATGCATGGGTCTTGTTGTTATTTGATTTCTCAAGAGCCATGCCGATATATAGTCTTTCCACTTCCTTTAAATTAAAACTGGAAAGAGTTAATTTGCTGCCAACATCAAACGGAAGATCTTTTGTTGTGATCATACTTTCCCTGCAGGTAATCACGGCTCTTTCCATCACATTGACCAGTTCCCGGACATTTCCCGGCCAGTCATAGACCCCTAAAGACATCATGGCTTTTTCCGAAATTCCCTCAATCGTCCGGTGATAGGCCTGATTAAAACGATTAAAATAATATTTCGCCAGCACCGGGATATCTTCTTTGCGCTTTCGTAAGGGAGGAATTTCAATGACATACACATTGAGTCGATACAAAAGGTCTTGACGGAATCGGCCTTCGGCAACTTCTGATTCCAGTCGGGTGTTCGTGGCAGCAATAATTCTGAAATCTGATGATATGACAGACGTTCCGCCGACCCTGGAGAAATCATGAGTCTCAAGCACTCTTAACAATTTTGACTGTAATTGCGCCGGCGCATTGCTGATTTCATCTAAAAACAGGGTCCCGTTATCCGCCATCTCAAACAACCCTTTTTTCCGGCTGACAGCCCCGGTAAACGCCCCTTTTTCATGCCCGAACAGCTCACTTTCCAGCACACCTTGCGAGAATTCATTACAGTTGACCGCAAAAAAAGCCTTTTCCTGCCGTTGTCCGGTCTCGTGGATGGCCCTGGCCACCAGCTCTTTTCCGGTCCCGGTTTCACCATAGATCATTACGGTGACCGGCAGGTCGGCCACTTCCAGGATGGACTCAAAAACCTTTTTCATCCCTTTTGACCGGCCGATGATTGCTGCAGATGAGTTTAACGAAAGAGACTTTTCCTTTTGCAGGGATTCGATTTCGGCAAGTCGGTGGCCTTTATCGATTGCCTGCCTCACCGTAGACCAGAAAAGATCCAGTTTATTTTCAATGGGTTTTTCAAAATAATGATATGCGCCCTTTTTGACTGCACCAACAGCCTTTTCTGATGATCCAAAGGCAGTCATAAAGATAAAGGGAATATCCGGATATTGGTCCTGAACACTTTCAAAAAATTCCGTACCGGACATTTCCGGCATTTGAATATCAGAGATAATCAGATCAGCAGATTTTTTGTCAAGAAACGCAATGGCTTTTTCTGCGGATGTAAAGGTTATAATTTCAAAATATTCCGCCTCTGACTGGCAAAGAAACAACTCCAGAAACGCTTCATTATCATCTATCATTAAAATTCTGGATTTTTTCATAAACACACCCGGTCTGATTTCAATTTCTCTGGGACGAACAAAAGGGCAAATAAATCCTTACCATATAAAATTTTAATTGTCTCATACAAATTACTACATGGCGGTATATCCATAAAATTGTATCACTTGACACTGTAACCCACTAAAAGGAATACGTATCACAGAACAGCAAGCGTTACCTGACAATACCGGATAGTTTTTCAAGTGTGTAAAAAAGGAACACCTCTTTTATACATAAAATAGTCATTTGTGTGTAGAATCGTTACACCCGGCTGCTCTGTTTTTTTCGGAATCATTATAATCTATATTTATAGATAGTTATACCCTAACACAGTGCATATAAACTGGCATACAAATTGCAAATATATGGATTCGATTCACCGGTGCATAAACCGGAATATAGTAAAAAAACCGGGCTGCATGCAGAGTTCTTAAATAAAGGAAAAATAACCATGTCTGAAAAAGAAATCATTCTCATTGTGGATGACACCGAAAGCAACCGGACGATTTTTGAAACCTACCTTGAAATGCAGGGATTTAAAGTTTATTTTACGAAAAATGATAATCAGGTGCTGCAGAAGACCAGGCAAATTTTACCGGATATTATTTTGCTCAATATTGTGGAACCGGATGCAGATGATTGCCGGATACTTGAACATCTGAAAAATGATCCAAATTTATATGATATTCCGACAATGGCGTTAACTGTTAAATCCTCACCGGAAAATCTTATAAATGATTTATGGGAAAAGGCAAATGATGTTCTGATAAAACCGTTTGATGTGGAAGAATTTTCACAAAAAGTCAAGGACCTGATAAAAATCAAAAAAAATCAAAATGCGGTTATATTAAATGCAAACAAGATGATGAAACAGCAGGGTACATTTAAAATTCAATCTAAAATGCAAACAAAAAAAACAGCTTTTTCTCAAAAAAATTTCAAACTTGCCCTAGTCAGCAATCCGGTCAACAACCCGGTATACAACCGGCCATAAAGGATTCTGAACAAATCTGCACAGCATTCAATCAAATAACAATATCTGATTATAAATAGAGATCCACATCCACCCCATTACCTACCAAGCGCTTTTTTACGCTGACCGCCCTTTTTCCCAACATTTTTCTGCAAAAAAAAATCGGCCTTGATCATCGTTTCGGCCAAAGCAGATTTGTCATTCCCGAATGTTTCTATCGGGGAAGCATGCCGGAATGACATTGTACTGGCCGAAACGATGACTAAAGCCAAAAAATCATATCCTGAATTTTCTTAGTAAAGCCCAAATAATCATGCAATGAGAGAACCTCAAACCGTGAGACCATGAAATTGTTTGAGAAAATTGCATATATATTCTATATAGAAATACTTGCTTTATCGACCGGACTTACCCTGAATTCGCCTATTTCGCAACTAATGGAAACAGATCACATATAAAAACAAAACATTATGAAAACTATTCGAGATTACAGGATCATTAAAAAAAGCCACCAACGCTTTAAGTCAATTTTTTACAATGCCCATAACATCAATCATCCCGAGACAGCTGTCACCATTGAACTGATCGATGCTACACATGCAACGCCTTCTGAAATCGCACGAATTAAACATGAATATGAAAAAATAAAAACACTTGATGAACAACATATCATCCACATCTATGATATATTTGATCACAATAATTCCATTGCTATCGTAACAGAAGCGTTTGTCTTTCATCCCTTTTACAGAAAATTTATACCCGGTGAAACAGATATCGATACATTTTTACAGCTGGCTGTGACTTTAACCCGGACACTGGGCTACATCCATAGTCAGGGTATCGTGCATCAATCCGTCACACCGGACAACATATTGTACGACGACGCTACTGATCTGATTAAAATCGGCGGTTTCGGTGCTTCCGGATTGATCACCCGCATCCATGACGAGATCTATGACCCCCTGGTAATAAAAAATATTCTGCCTTACATTGCGCCGGAACAGACCGGCCGGATAAACTGCTCGGTGGATTTCCGGGCCGACCTTTATGCTTTAGGCAATATCTTTTATGAACTTTTAACCGGTTTCGTGCCATTTATTTCCAGCGACCCGATTGAGATCATTCATGCTCACATAGCACTCCTGCCACCGGCACCGGCAGATATTTTACCGGCGATTCCCGAGATGGTCTCAAATATTGTTATGAAGCTGCTTTCCAAAACTGTTGAAAACCGATATCAAAGCGCTTACGGGGCAATGGCGGACTTTACAAATTGTGTTCGGCTGCTGAAAAAAAATAATCACATCCCTGCATTTGACCTGGGATCCCGGGATATTGTCCCGGGCCTCCAAATCCCTGAAAAACTTTTCGGCCGGAAAACGGAAACGGAAGTGCTGATGGCTGCTTTTGAACGGGCGGCAGCCGGGGGAAATGAACTGCTAATAGTCAAGGGGCGGCCCGGCATCGGCAAGACTTCCCTGATCAATGAAATTCAGAAACCCGTTGTTGCCAAACGGGCCTATTTCATTTGCGGAAAAGCCGAACAGTACAAACGAGATATCCCATATTATCCGATTATTCAGGCATTTGACGATTTTGCGAGAAAAATATTATGTGAACCCGACGACCAGATTAATGAATGGAAATCAGGTATTCTTTCGGCTATCGGTGCTGGCAGCCGGTTGATCACAGACCTGGTTCCGGAATTTGAACTCATTATCGGCCTGCAACCGGACCTTACGCCCCTCGGGACCGATGCCGCACATCTTAGAATCAACTATATATTCAATAAATTCCTCAAGGTCTGTGCTACAAAAAAACACCCTCTGGTAATTTTTGTGGATGACCTGCAATGGACAGACACCGCCAGCCTGAGTTTCATCCGGATGCTGTCATCAGAACCGGACATACGGCATCTGCTTATTATCGGTGCCTTTCGGGACAACGAGGTCAATGATTCACATCCCCTGATGCGCGCTCTTGACCAGGCACAAAAAAACAATGCGCAACTCAATACCATTTCCCTGCCCCCGCTTTCATTGGATAATGTCAGACAGATGATTACCGACCTGTTGCGGGCCGATGAGACGTCTTCTCAGGAAGTCTCTGAAATCATCCATCGCAAAACCGGCGGCAACCCATTTTTTATCCGGCAATTTTTAAACACACTGTATGACGAAAAGGCCCTGACATTAAATCCGGAATCCGGCCTGGTCTGGGATATGGAAAGAATTGCCGATATCCGGGTAACCAACAATGTCGTTGATTTCATGGCTGAAAAGATTACCGCTCTGCCGGCTGCCACACGGGAAATTATTAAAGTCGGGGCCTGTTACGGCAACCGGTTTCACTTAGCTGATGCAGCTGCTGTCCATGGCATTGACTTGGAAACGGCGGTTGCTGAACTCACCACTGCCGTTGATAAGGGCCTGATCTTCTTTAAAGCGGATACAGGGGTTTTTTCCCATGACCGGATTCGGGAAGGGGTCTACCAATTATTTACCAAAGACGAAAAAATCCAGACCCACTACCAGATCGGTCGATTCCTGCTGAAAAACACGCCGGAAAAGCAGCTTGATGACGAGATCATCGATATTGCCAACCACTTTAATATCGCACGGGAATTGATCTCCTCTGCGGATGAACAGATCCGCACAGCCCGCTTAAACTACCGGGCCGGTGAAAAAGCCATGGCATCAGCCGCTGTTGATTCCGGTTTCCATTATTTTAAAACCGGCATTGAATTTCTTGCAACCGCCGCAGCCGGCAAAAAGCCCGCCGCCTCATACTGGCAGACCGACTATGACCTGTCGCTTGCACTTTATAACAGCTGCGCGGAAGCCGCCTACCTTACCACCGACTTTAATGAAATGCACCGCCTCACCGAAATTATCTTCAGCCGGGCCCGGACAATAAATGATACGATCAAAGCCCGTATCATACAACTGCATACGCTGATGGCACAAAACAGGCTCGATGAAGCCATCCGATCCGGACTTTCCGTGTTAAAATCATTGGGCATTATCCTTCCACACAACCCCACAAAACTACATATTTTAGCGGAATTGATCCGGACTAAAGCCTATATCAAAGGCAGAAAGCCGGATAAATTTATAAAGCTGCCGCTTATAGAAGATCCGGATATACAAACCAAGGTGGATATGATGGCCGCCATAATGTCAACTGCTTACTGGATCACCCCAAATATAGTACCCTTAATTATATTCCGTTTAATGCGGGTATTTGCAAAACACGGCAACACTGATTTTTCACCTTATATCTATGCAGGATACGGATTTATCCTCTGTACTCTCGGTGACATTGATATCGGCTACCAATACGGTCAGATGGCATTGAAACTCCTGGACCAGATGAACGCATCCAAGTATCGGGCCCGAACCATGATGGCGTTTAACACCTTTATCCGGCCATGGAAAGAACACTTGGAAAATGCACAGGAACCGCTTTTGGAGGCTTATCACAGCGGCCTGGAGCATGGGGATATCGAATTTGCCGCCCATGCACTGATGGTTCGGGGAAACAGCATGTATTTGCAGGCAACATCGTTGGATGAAATGCATTTTGAGTTTAAACAAAACAGTAAAAGCCTGAACCGGCTAGGCCAATTATCCGACCTGCACGTAACCCGTATCTTTCAGCAAGCAGTGCATAACCTCCGAAATGAAAGCGGCGAAAACATAAAATTAATCGGAGAGGCTTATAATGAAACCGATATGCTGCCGGTTCACGAAAAAGCCAATGATCAAACCACGCTTTTTCATTTATTTTTTCACAAAGTCGTCTTAAATTACCTTTTTGGTAATTATGCAGCGGCTTTTAAGGCATCCTGCCGTATGACCGAGTTCAATGCGGCTATCATTGGCGCTTTGATATATGGGGTGTCTTATTTTTACGATTCTCTTTCCTGTATCGGTTATTATCCCTTTGCCGGCAGGCTGTTACAACAAAAAATACAGTTCCGGGTCGCACGAAACCAACAAAAAACAAAAAAATGGGCAAATCATTCCCCTGAAAATTTTATGCACAAGTATGACCTGGTGGAAGCAGAAATTGCCCGTATCAAAGGCCGGGACAAAGCGGCCATTGCATTTTATAAAAAAGCCATAAAAGGAGCTTTGGCAAATAAATATATTCAGGAGGCTGCGATTGCCTCTGAGTGTCTGGCAAAATTTTATCTTGACCACGGAATTGAAGATTTTGCCGCCTCTTATATGGCAAAATCCCGTGAGCTTTATGAACGCTGGGGGGCACATGCCAAGGTAAGCCATTTGGAAAAACAATACGGGCCGCTTCTGGAAAAGCTTTCTGCAAACCATATTGTTTCAAAATATCCGGCTGAATCGCCGCCGCCGGCTTTACCAAAAGGCAAAGATCGACTGGATATATCCGCATTAATGAAAATGTCCCAAACGATTTCCAGTGAAATACAACTTAACAAACTGCTGGTTACGCTGATGCGGGTTATTATGGAAAGCTCCGGTGCGGAAAAAGCCATGCTGATCCTGAATCGGGAAGACCGGCTTGTGATTGATGCCGTAGCAAATGTCAAAATGGAAGAAATCGATGTTCTATCGTCTATTCCGATTGAAGAGAGTAACGATCTTTGTGCCGGTATGATCAATTACACTAAACGAACCGGAACACCGATCGTAATAGATGATGCTCAGGAGAATAACCGGTTTACCCGTGATCCGTATATCCGGCAAAATTTGATCCGATCCGTTCTTTGCCTGCCGCTTATCCGCCAGCAACGCACCATAGGCCTTCTCTATCTGGAAAACAACCTCACCCCCAATGTCTTCACGCCGGAACGGCTTGAAATGATTACGATGCTTTCCACCCAAACCGCTAACTGCCTGGAAAACGCTATTTTTTTCGAAGCAACCCTGGCGGCGGAAAAAAAGGCCCAACAGCAGCGCGAACAATACCAGAAACTGGTTGAAACCATGAATGACGGCCTGGCAATCATCAATCCGGAACTCCATGTCACATATGTCAACCCGGCCCTCTGCCGGATGTCCGGGTACAGTGCTGATGAAATCATCGGTCAGCCGACGATTGATTTTTTAGACGAAAAAAACCAGAAACAACTTGAAACGGAAGTGATGAACTGGCTGGATTTGGATCGTCATATATTTGAAATCGACTGGATATCAAAAAACGGTAACCCATTATCAACGATCGTCTCTCCCAAACCCCTCTATAATGACAATGGAGACTTTTCAGGATTTCTGGGAATTGTGACCGATGTCACAGACCTTAAAAAAGCAGAAACGGAAAAAGAACTGGCACAGGCCCAATTGCTTCATTCCCAGAAACTGGAGGCCATCGGCACCCTTGCCGGGGGCGTTGCGCATGATTTCAACAATTACCTGACAACTATTATCGGTTCGGTTGACCTGATCAACATGAAAAGCAATATCCCGGACAACATTAAAAAGAATATTGCACACATCAAGCATGCGGCAGAATTGTCTGCCGCGCTGACCAGCCAGCTGCTTGCTTTTGGAAGATCTCAAATGCTTGAAATGACAGCTATTAACTTAAATGATATTGTCTCAAATATCAAAATAATGCTGCAGCGGCTGATTGGTGAAAATATTCAATTAACCACCCGGCTTTCCCCGGACTTAAAACAGGTCACGGCTGATTTCGGACAGATGGAACAAGTTATCATGAACCTGGCGGTCAATGCCAGAGATGCCATGCCCAAAGGGGGTAACCTGTATCTGAAGACCGCCAATGCCTCTGTTGATCAAACGGATACCCATCAAATACCCAACGCTTTTCCGGGCGAATTTGTCTGTCTGACGGTTGAAGATTCCGGTTCCGGAATGGATTCAAAAACAGTGGACAAAATTTTTAATCCGTTTTTTTCCAGCAAAGAGATCGGTCGGGGAACCGGACTCGGATTATCCGTGGTATACGGCGTGGTCAAACAGCACAAAGGGTGGATTAATGTCTACAGTGAACCGGGCCATGGAACGACATTTAATATTTATCTGCCGGTTTCACAGGAGTCTCCACCGGTATGCATCGCTAAAAACAGCAACACAAAACCTGTATTCGGTCTTTATTCCGGAAGCCAGCAGCGAATTCTACTGATTGAAGACCAGGCCGATGTCCGTGAAGTTGTTGAAACGGCTCTGACCGAAAACGGTTACAATGTTTGGGAGGCATCAACCATTTCGGAAGCTGAAAAATTAATTG
>JAQIBZ010000141.1 GCA_027858815.1 Desulfobacteraceae bacterium | reverse complement strand
CATAAACAGAATATTTCACAAGCTTTTCGAATTAAATCCAGAAGGCGGATGACTAAAAGAGAAATGAAAAAATAAGAAGAACCGGATAGAGTCTTTTTACATGATTTTTCACTCTGTCTCTATTGAGGCATGCAATTTGCATATTTCATATAAAGATCAAAAGTATGAATTCAGGTTCCTTGATTTATAAAGAAAGTGGGACCTGTTATAGCGAGAATGACCATTTCCGGATAACCCGGCCCCTTGGCTGGATGAAATATTACACTTGAAATTGTTACATAAATAATATACTTTTAGATATTAGTGTATACATTTAGGCAACTTAATACTTTTTAAAATGTCAGTTGCGTTGAAACAAAACGGCCTTGATCATCGTTTCGGCCATATGTAGGGGAGGGCTTTATGCCCTCCCGAAAAACGAGTATGACGAAGGTGAGAGTCATTCTCATCTCTGGAAAACGGGCGGGGATAAACCCCGCACCCTACGGAAAAGATGGCCGAAACGATGATCAAGGCCAACAAAACTCATTTTAAGGGAAAAAAATGAAAAAGAAATTTATAACTGTTTTGAGCATTGTTTGTGTCTTAATACTTTTAATTCCTGCAACGGGGTTTTCAGCAGGAAACAAAACCATCACATGCGATACAAAATATCCGGTCATTTTAGCCCATGGAACCGGTGGTGCGGCAAAAATCCTCGGAATTATTGATTACTGGTGGGGTATTCCGGATGCGCTTGAAAATGAAGGTACTGAAGTCTATGTGACTACGGTAAACGGCATGGACGGAACGGTGACTAAAGCGGAACAATTTAAGGCGCAGTTTTTACGAATCCAGGCAATCTCCAGTTCTTCAAAGTTTAATATCATTGCCCACTCCCACGGAACGCTGTATGCCCGCTATGCGATATCAAATCTTGAACTATCGCCTTATGTGGAAAGTCTTACCAGTATCGCCGGGCCCCATCAAGGCATGATGCTGGCTGATATTATCGTTAAGGAGGTTCCGACTCCTGTACAAACGATTACCGCCACTACATTAAATTTTATTTATGCCTTTATCCTTGGTGATACAAACCCTGACAGTCTTTCGAATGCATACGATGTGACAACTGATTACATGCAGAATGTATTCAACCCGAACACACTGAATGTGGAGAAAATATATTACCAAAGCTGGGCAGCAAAAATAAAATATGCCGCCCCTACTATGGTTCTGGACCCTGTATGGCGGATGCTCGCTGACTGTGAAGGCCCCAATGACGGGCTGGTTAGTGTTGAAAGCGCCAAGTGGGGAAATTTTCGCGGTGTTGAATCAGCCGCATGGTGGAGTCCGGGTTGTGACCATCTCAATATTATCGGCCATCTGTTTGGACTAACACCCGGATTTAATGCACCGAGTTTTTATGTCAATATCGTGGCTGATTTGAAAATCCGGGGATTATAGACAACCGTTTTTTGAAAAATTGATATAAGCCGGCAATGATAAAACATCATTGCCGGCTTTTTTATTTACGCCATTGCCACCCATCGCATCAACCATTCCCATCTCTCTCTTCGAAAAGCATCTTTTTTATATCTGAAATTCATCCTTGAAATTATGCCGTTTAAATGGATAACATGTGGATATTTAATTTTTGAAACAAGGTCAGATGGCAATAGCTTTTCAACGCCTGACAGACAAAATCTTCATCAGACGATAGGATGCTTTCCATGCATATAAACAAAATCAGCATCAATCAGAACCGATTCCCAACAAACACGGCATATCCGTTTAATCTCCCCATTTTTCAGAATACAAAGGCCTTGGATTTAACAATGCCGGTCACTTTTTTTATTGGCGAAAACGGTGCCGGCAAATCAACACTTCTTAAATCCATATGCAGCAAATGCAGAATTCATATATGGGAAGGCGTACCCCGGGTACGATATGAATTAAATCAGTTTGAGAACAAGCTTCCTAACGCACTGGATATACAATGGGTTAACGGGTCTGTGCCCGGCTCTTTCTTTTCACCGGAATTATTTCGAAATTTTTCTCAACTGCTTGACGAATGGGCCGTCAACAGCCCCGGTATCCTGGAATATTTTGGCGGAGAGTCCCTGATGACAAAATCACACGGGCAATCGACCATGGCTTATTTCAAATCAATGTATCAAAAGAAAGGACTATACTTTCTGGATGAACCAGAGGCTGCCCTGTCCCCCAAAACACAGCTTGATTTACTCGGCCTACTGAATGACATTAGCGCGAAAGGAGATGCGCAGTTTATCATTTCCACCCATTCTCCCATAATCATGTCCTGCCAGGAGGCTGAAATATTCAGTTTTGACAATCACTTAATCGAACGTATTGCATTCAAAGAAACTCCGCATTACAAGGTATACAAAGAATTTTTCACATAGATGATCACAGGAGTAATATGAACCATTCCCTTAAAGTTGTCGGAGAATCAAAAAAAAGAATGTATGGGCCAAGGGGCATACTGGTTTGCGGATTTTC
>JAQIBZ010000134.1 GCA_027858815.1 Desulfobacteraceae bacterium | reverse complement strand
GCCCGGGACGGATGCCGGTTGCTGTCCAGGATGCCAAGATGTCTGGTGTTTTCCGGAAAAGGATGCAAAGCAAAAACAAATAATATTTGTCGGATTTGACATATCCCCGTTCGAGGATGCCATGAAAGAAGACATCCGTAATACCGTGATTATTTCATCAGTTTTGTTGATCCTGGGCGTTACAGGCTTTTTAACCTTGTTTTTAGCCCAGGGCTATCGCTCGACAAAACGACAGCTTCAAGATACAAGTGCCATTTCCGATGAAGTGGTGGCAAACATACCGGTCGGATTGATCTTTTTGGGGCGAACCGATCAGGTTGTCTTGTTAAATACGGCTGCAGAGGCTATTATTGGCCTTTCTTTTGATGCTGTCCGGGGTAAATTCTTTGATTCGATATTGCCAACCGAATTCCTACGGCTTTGTTTTTTCGTAAACAATCTAAACATGCTCTTTCTTATTAATTTTACGCGTGTCAGTTAAAAGTGATTTAATCGTGATAACACATGCAATAATCATACCAGGCTCACAATGTCCCTGCACGTCAATATGATAACGACGCTGCTGTCACTGATTCAAACCGTTGATATGTTTAATGGTGCCGTTGCTTTCTTTGCCTTCATGGAATTGAAACCTAAATATGTATATCTTTTTCTCAGTCACTGTATAAAAGTTATACAAAATTCTCAACATGAATGATTTAAAATCTGCGATTAAAATTAAATATCTTGTAAATACAAGCAATTATAATAAGAAAAAACCTTTTGGCATATGCTTTGCAATATTTGGTTATCAACATGGTTAATCCATAAAAATTCACTATAACAAAGTAAGGAGGAAGTTATGTACAAACGAATTATAATGATACTCGCAGTTTTGATGTCAGCCGGTTTTATTGTTGGGTCAGCATGGGCTTGCCAATGGGATGGCAATAGGGGTGGCTCCGGATGGGGTTATGATTCAGGCTACTATGGCAACCAGAGTGGCAGCTACCAGAACTTTATGAATGACTCTGCATCCTTTCGGGAAGAGATTGCGGCCAAGCATGGCGAATACAATGCTCTTATGGCACAACAAAACCCGGACCCGAAACAGGCGGGGCAGCTTCAGGAGGACATTGCTAAGCTGAACAATCAAATTCAACAAAAGGCCCAGGAATACAACGTGCCCTCTCGGGGCGCTAAGCATTCAGCCTCTCCCAATTATCATGCATATTGCAATTACAGGGGATGCTGGTAACAGACAAGGGGGGGGCGTATGCCCCCCTTTTTGGCCAAGTCCAAGAACAACCAGGCAATAAAGGAAAATGATTATGTCTCATGAATTAGGCAGTTCCCTATATAAGGTCAAGTGGATATTAAGTGTGATCCTGATGATTGCATTTACAGTCTTTTTCGTCACCCAAAACCTTAATGGCAAGGAACAGGGCAATCCGGAAGCAGTGCATAAGCACGACACACCAGGAGATACCTGCTATTTATGCGATCCTTCATTGCGGGATAAAGGACGACTGTGGTGCAAAGAACATGACCGCTATGAAGATCGATGCTGGTTGTGTCACCCAGACATGAAAGATGAGAATCGTCCTTTTTGTAAGGAACATAATCTTTATGAAGATGTATGTACATTTTGTAACCCAGGACCCAAAACCAAAGTAGATGATTCGGTCGAACAATCATCAATAGCGCAGCCCGTCTTGTTTTGCAACGAACACAACGTGCCAGAAAATGAATGTGGTATCTGCCAGCCACAGCTTGCCACAAAACTGGAGCCTGGACAGAGCATGAAAGTCCGATTTGCGTCCAAACAGTCCGCTCTTAACGCAGGTATCCGTACTGCACGCCCAAAGGCAACTATGTCGTCTCCAAACATTGATGCATTCTGCCAAGTGGGCTACGATAAGAATGCGTTGGCTCAAATCACGCCTCTGGCATCCGGTGTAATCCAACGCATCCTGGTTGACATTGGTTTTGAGGTCGAAGCCGGAAATGTTTTAGTCGAAATCCATTCACCTGAGATCGCGGAGGCAAAGAGCCATTTTCTTACAGCGATCGTGGATCACAAAGTGAAAGAGCTCGCCCTTAAACGTGAAGAAAAGCTAGTTAAAGCGAAGATCTCATCTACACGCCAATATCAAGAGGCCATGGCTCTCAATGAAGTGGCATTGTTAAAAAGGAGAACAGCGCACCAAACACTTCTAAATTACGGATTTACAGCCAATGAAATTGATGAGATTAAAAAATCTCAGGATATTTCGTCTGTCCTGAAGGTTAAAGCTCCCTTTAGCGGCACTCTTGTAGCTCGAGAAGCGGTGGTGGGCGAGGCCATTAATCCGGGAGAGGCATTATTCATGTTAGCTGATCTTACAAGTATGTGGCTGGAGCTGTCAATCTTATCGGATCAGGCCGATTTTGTGGAGCCGGGTCTGGATGTTGAGGCAACGTTTGACAGCCTTGATGGGGTAACAGCAAAAGGGACCCTCTCCTGGGTAGCCACATCGATTGATGAACACAGTCGCACACTCAAAGCCCGCGCTATCGTGTCTAACAAAGAGAGAAAAATGAAGGCCGGAATGTTTGGTAATGCACAACTCGCAATTGGGAAAATTGAAAAAACTCTCCGTGTTCCCAAAGATGCAGTTCAGCGTTTCGAGAAGAATCCTTATCTTTTTGTAAAAATGGATGACGATCTTTATGCTCTCCAAAGGGTTGTGCTTGGTAACAACATTAGCTCTGAAATTGACGTGATTGCAGGAATTCAGGAAGGTGATCAGATTGTGGTCGCAGGTACTTTCACCGTAATGTCTGAATTTCTTAAATCGCGCTTAGGAGCGGGTTGTGTTGACGATTGATTTTTATAGGAGCGTATGATGTTGAACAAAATTATTGAATTCTCACTGAAGAATCGCCTCCTGGTACTCCTTGTCACAGGTGTGATGGTCTGCGTTGGAGCCTGGACCCTGCTGCATATTCCCGTTGATGCATTTCCAGACACAACTCCCGTCCAGGTTCAAATTAATACAGTTGCTCATGCCTTAAACTCTGAAGAGATTGAGCAACAGATTACCT
The DNA here is from genome assembly GCA_027858815.1 of Desulfobacteraceae bacterium. Taxonomy (GTDB): domain Bacteria; phylum Desulfobacterota; class Desulfobacteria; order Desulfobacterales; family Desulfosalsimonadaceae; genus SURF-3. The sequence continues at coordinate 4,354 of JAQIBZ010000134.1, read as the reverse complement.
TACCTGTGGAGCTATCTATTGGAGGACTTCCCGGACTTGAAAGCGTTCGCTCTATTTCTAAGTTTGGGCTGTCACAAGTTGTAGCTGTTTTTAGCGATTCCACGAGCATCACAGACGCGCGTCAATATGTGTCCGAGAGGTTAGCCAGCGTTGAATTATCGGATGGGATTGAGCGCCCTCAGTTAGGCCCTATCTCATCAGGACTTGGTGAAATCTTTCATTACACCCTGAGCTCAAACGACCCCAACCGTACGCTTGAAGAATTACGGACAATGCATGATTGGATAATCAAGCCCCAGCTTCGGAAAGTGCCTGGGGTTGCGGAAGTCAATTCATGGGGAGGCTATGAACGACAGTACCACGTGATCGTTTCACCTCCCGCTCTTATCAAGTATGACCTGAGCCTCAATGATGTTTACGATGCCCTTGAAAGGAACAATCATAATGTGGGTGGGGGGCTTGTAGCATCATCAGGCCAGTCACAACTCGTCCACGGTATCGGACGTGTAAATACGGTCGAGCAAATTGGAAACATTGTAATATCAGCCTATAACGGCGTGCCAATTAAGATTCAAGATGTTGTCGAAGACGTCAAGATCGGATATGAAATTCGTCGTGGTGCAGTATCGGCTCAGGGGCGCGGCGAAGCGGTATTGGGCCTGGCTTTTATGCTGATGGGTGAAAATGGAAAGGTCGTCACAGAAGATTTAAAAAAACAACTCGATAATGCAAAAAAAGCCCTGCCCAAAGACGTTGTTTTCGAAGTTGTATACGACCGCACTGAATTAACCACCGAAGTTATAAATACTGTCAAACACAATCTTATCACCGGGGCGTTACTTGTAATTGTGGTGCTCCTTCTGTTATTGGGCAATCTTCGCGCTGGTTTGCTGGTTGCTATCGTCATTCCCATTGCTATTCTCTTTGCAGTATTGGGTATGTATCATTTTGCCATCGCCGCAAGCCTTCTGAGCCTTGGCGCTATCGATTTCGGCATCATCGTGGATGGCTCGGTGGTTATGACTGAGGCAAACATGCGCAATCTTGCGGATCGATACCGAGAGCTTGGCCGCCCCTTGACGCTGAAAGAAAGAATGGAGACATTAATCGATTCCTGCAGACAGGTTGCACGCCCCATCGTTTTTGGCATGGGGATCATCCTCGTGGTTTTCATTCCTATCCTTACATTGGAAGGTACTGAAGGAAAAATGTTTCGCCCGATGGCCTGGACCTTTATTTTCGCTCTGACAGGAGCACTGTTCATTGCATTAGTCCTCACCCCTGTCATGAATTTCTATTGCCTCCCTCGAAAAATAAAAGAACGTGAAGGAATAATTATTCGGACAACGACCTGGGCTTATAGTAAAATTCTTGCAATGGTCATGAGACTCCGGTGGGCTGTGTTGTCGATTGTCATAGGTTTGTTATGCCTGACCGGATGGATGGCAACAAATCTGGGCGGAGAATTTATCCCGCGTCTCAGCGAAGGCGCAATTGTTATTAATACGATTCGACTTGCTGGCGTGTCAATTCCGGAATCGGTTAATTACAACTCTCGCATCGAGCGATTACTGCTGAAGGAATTTCCCAACGAAATACGTTCGGTCTGGAGCCGTATAGGAACTGCCGAGGTGGCCACCGATCCAATGGGGACAGAACTTACCGACATCTTTATATCACTGACGCCTCGTGACCAATGGACAAAAGCATCCACCCAATCCGATCTCGTGGCAGAGATGCAACAGACGGTAGCTGATTTGCCGGGACTTAACATGGTTTTCACTCAGCCTATTGAAATGCGTTTGAATGAAATGGAATCAGGTATTCGCTCGGATATTGGTATTAAAATCTACGGTGATGACTTTGATGAGCTCATTCGTATAAGTGATGAAGTGCAACGCGCTTTGGTTCAAATCAAAGGCCAATCTGATATTGCAGTGGATCAAATTACCGGTCAACCGACACTGCAGATAAAGGTTAATCAGCAGGCTATGTCCCGCCATGGGCTACCTGCCAGACATGTTCTCGACCTTATTGAGGCGGTAAGAGGACGAAAGGTAGGCGAAATCTTTGAGGGCCAGAAAAAATTTCCGCTTGTTGTTCGTCTGCCTGACTCGCACCGTTCTGATAGCACTGTTCTTGCCAATACAATAATTCCCACTGATTCTGGAGAGCAGCTCCCCTTAAGAATGCTTGCCGACATATCAAACGTAGAGGGAGCAGCCACAATCAATCGTGAATGGGGTCGGCGATTGATTCGAGTCCAATGCAATGTCTCTGGGCGAGATGTGTCGTCCTTTGTTAATGAGGCAAAACGTAAGGTTGCCGAAACGATTCAACTACCGGAAGGCTATGTTATAGAGTGGGGAGGCCAGTTTGAAAACCTCGAACGAGCTAGGATGCGTCTCACAATCGTACTTCCGGCCACCTTGCTTCTTGTTTTCTTCCTTCTCTATTTCAGTCTCAAGGACCTCAGAGACGTATTGCTTATTTACACGGGAATACCATTCGCACTTATTGGAGGCGTTTTTGCCTTGTGGTTTCGGGGTATCCCCTTCAGCGTGAGTGCTGCGGTTGGGTTTATTGCCCTGTGCGGAATAGCCGTCCTTAATGGCCAGATACTTGTGTCAGCAATTCGATCATTCATTGCCCAGGGAAAAGAATTGATAGAAGCAGCTCCACTTGCCGCCCATCAAAGGTTACGACCGGTTTTAGCCACGGCGATAACGGATGCGGTTGGTTTTGTTCCAATGGCAATCTCAACAGGCATTGGTGCTGAAGTTCAGCGTCCTCTTGCTACAGTGGTAATTGGCGGAGTATTGACATCTACCATACTCACGCTGTTCGTGTTGCCGATTTTATACGTCATGTTTGGTCGGCGACAGCGACCTGACGGCGGACTATCTATGAGCGAATCTTAGTGGGAGCTTTTCAAGAGATATAAAAAGCATTGACTTGTTTTGAAGCCTGATGCCACGTTTTCGCATCGCTTTTTTCATAATTTCATGAGCAATTTGTATATGCTCGGTCAGGTAATTAAAATGTGAAATATCGTTTATATGCTACATGAAGTGTTTACTGGCTGACACAATATATTGTCTGCGCAGAGATTCGCCAAAATTGTGATTCCTACAATTAATCACAGGCATGTTCAAACCTTTGATAGTCTGTTCTGTTCGGATAAGCTCTGAATTTATGCTTTTGGATTTTTAAACTTGATGCTTCAAGAAACGGAGCCGTATATCAGCACCACTGCGGTAACGTTATCTATGCCACCAGCCTTAAGGGCTGCTTTAACAAGTTTTTCAGAAGCTTTACGGGCATTGCCGATGTCAAGAGTCGCCTTAATTTTATCATCCGATACCTGTCGGGTCAAGCCATCCGAACACAGCAGCACCGCGTCGCCTGGCTGAACAGAAAATCTGCCGCTGTCCGGAATCATGTCCGTGTACCCCACGCATTGATCGAGCATATTTCTCAGGGGATGCCGGTCGGCATCATACTGGCTCAGGGTGCCGTCTTCAATTAAGTCTTGTACAAAGGTATGGTCAATAGTGATTTGCCTGAACTCTCTCTTTCGGGATAGATACAGTCGGCTGTCTCCCACATGGGACCAGTATGCCATGCCGTTTGAAACAAGGACAACCGTGGCAGTGGTTCCCATGCCGTCCAGTTTAATCTCCTTTTCCACCCTGAGTCTAATTTCCTTACCGGCCTTGTCCAGAATATCGGTTAGGTCCTGCTCGATCGTTTCTGAAGGGGTCTGATATTTCTGTAAATTATCCACAACAATCTGTGCCGAAATATCCCCGCCGGCTTCTCCGCCCATGCCGTCTGCTACCCCTAAAAGAATCGCCTGGTTTTCCTGAAGCGGTTTGATTAAAAACCGGTCTTCATTGCGGCTGCGCTGATAACCGGTGTGAGTCGTGCCCCATACATTTTTCAGCGCAATTGACATGTTATATGCTTCCTTTACTTGACAACTGATCCAGCATCGGGTTGCCCAACAGGTCCTGTATCCTTATTTTTCTTCAAATCCTCAATTTCGGATATATCCATCGCGCATCGAAATCCAACCTCTTCGAAAGATTCCCACGGTTGTCGTATAACAGCCGAATGCCAGGCCTTTTTTGGGGTCTCATTCCGGGCATTCCCGATCACCATATACTGGGGACCTTTGTCCGTGTCGTTGCTCTTGTCTTTTATAGATTGGATGGTCCATTCATTGATGCATTGGTTAAGCCCTCTAATCTCAAGAGGGTTGGCATCTAAAAGGATCACCGGTGTCAGAATCGGTTTTTTCTCAAAGGTATCTTCATGTTCACTGATTGGAGACTTTTTCGCACCATGGTAT
>JAQIBZ010000131.1 GCA_027858815.1 Desulfobacteraceae bacterium | reverse complement strand
AATTGGTTTTTATCCAAGCTATTTATTTAGTATTCAAAACAATTTTACAATAAACGTCAATAATATATTTTTAAAATCATAAAAATTATAGCAATAATACTTCTTGATCAAATGAATTTATTTGGCATAAAAACATTGGTTTTATATATAAGATCCTTACTTTTTAATCGTTTTGTTGGGCATCGTATTTTGAGGGCTTGATTTTTAATTTGACATCAAAGTGTTTTTTCAGGTACTAATATAATTTCAATACAAAGAATACAAACCATCAAACCATAATTTCTCTATTCAGGCACAAAGGTAATGGAAGAAAAAAATCTCCCGGAACGGGAAATCAGTGACAATGTGCTGATTGCAATAAGAAAAATTATTCAGGCCATTGATCTGAACTCAAAAAAGCTGGTCAAACAGGTGGGTCTGACAGGCCCTCAGTTGGTAATTTTGCAGGAGATTTCAAGGCTTGGAACTGTTTCCGTCGGTGAGGTAGCGAAAAATGTCAGTCTGAGCCAGGGAACGGTTACCGGCATCCTGGAACGGATGGAAAAACGAGGCGTTGTTGTCAGACAAAGAAGCAATCAGGATAAACGGCGGGTCATGGTCCGGATTACGGAATCCGGAAATAAAATATTGAACAATTCGCCGCCGATTATACAGGAACGTTTTCTTGGAAAATTCAGCCAGCTTGAAGGCTGGGAAAAGTCAATGATACTATCTGCGCTGCAGCGGCTTGTTTTTATGATGGATGCAAAGACCTTAGTTGCGGAGCCGTATTTATCCGCAATACCGATAGAGGAAACGAGAAAAAAAACAGTAGCGGGAACTTCTTCGTCATAGGAATAACTGGTCGTTGAGCAGATAGAAAAAAATCAGCCGAAAAATGAAAAGGGATATAATGGATAAAATCGTCGTTGAAAATCTATTCAAGATTTTTGGGCCCCAACCGGAAAAGGCTATGGGGATGATAAAAAAGGGGCATGACAAAGAGTCAATACATGAAAAGACCGGTATGACTGTGGGGGTTAATGACGCCAGTTTCACTGTTGAGGCCGGTGAAATCTTTGTTGTCATGGGCTTGTCCGGATCCGGAAAATCAACCATTGTCCGGATGCTCAACCGGTTGATCGAACCCACTGCCGGCCGTGTGTTTGTTGACGGGAAAAATGTAACAGCCATGAAACCGGATGAACTCGTTGATTTCCGGCTTCATACCATGAGCATGGTGTTTCAGTCGTTTGCCTTAATGCCCCATATGACGGTGCTGGAAAATGCCGCCTTTGGCCTGCAAATGGCCAAGGTCGATAAGGATAAACGCAAGGAACGGGCCCTTCTATCCTTGGAACAGGTAGGACTTGAAAATTGGGCGGATTCTTATCCTAAAGAACTCAGCGGCGGAATGCAGCAACGGGTGGGTCTGGCTCGGGGGTTGGCTGTGGACCCGGATGTTCTGCTTATGGATGAAGCCTTTTCCGCGCTGGATCCGTTGATTCGGACGGAAATGCAGGATGAACTGTTAAAACTTCAGGAAAAACACCAGCGGACCATTGTTTTTATTTCCCATGATCTTGATGAAGCTCTGCGCATCGGAGATCGGATCGCTATTATGGAAGGCGGTCGGATTGTGCAGGTGGGCACACCCGAAGAAATCCTTCAAAATCCGGCAGATGATTATGTCCGGGCGTTTTTCAGGGGCGTTGATCCCACCAATGTCATTTCCGCCGGTGATATCGTCAGAGATACCTATCCGACCATTATCATCACAAAAACAGGTAGTCTGCGGGCAGCTCATGAGATCCTGAGCAGCAGTGACCGTGATTTTGCGTATGCCATTGATGCCCAGCGTCGGTTTCTCGGCATTGTTTCATCCGAGGGGATAAAAGAAGCCCTTGAAGCGGGCGCAAAAGATTCACCCCTTTCCCAGGTATATATTAAGGATGCCCATTCGGTTAAAATTGATGACTCCATGCAGGATATTCTGCCGGACGTGGCGTCACGGAGCTTTCCGGTGCCGGTGGTTAATGAAAACAACGTTTATAAAGGCGTTGTTTCTAAAAACCGGTTTCTCAGAACCTTGCACCGGACAGAGCAGGACCGGGTTGAAGAAGCAGAAGCGCTTGAGGCCCGGCAGGAAAATTAAACTCTAAAATTGATATGAGGGCGATCTTTTGCCGTCAATAAAGGGGAAAAAGTATGTTTGAGTATGGTGTTATCCCGTTAGATATTTGGGTTTCACAGTTTGTAGACTGGCTGGTAGATAATCACAGGGATGTTTTTCAGGCAATTAAATGGCCGATTGAACAGACCTTAAACGGGCTGGATCATGGTCTGAATGTTGTGCATCCGATTCTCGTGATTGTGGTGATTACAATTGCAGCCTGGCGGTTTTCCGGGATCGGCCTGGCATTCTTTTCGGCGGCTTCCATGATATTTATAGGGCTGCTTGGTATGTGGGCATATACCATGACAACCCTGGCCATGGTACTTTCTTCGGTCCTTTTTTGCTGCCTGGCAGGTGTTCCGTTAGGTATTTTAGCGGCCCGGAGCGACCGGTTTGATAAGATTTTGCGGCCGATCTTAGATGCCATGCAGACCACACCGGCATTTGTTTATCTGGTTCCCATTGTCATGCTGTTTTCCGTGGGGAATGTAGCCGGTGTCCTGGCAACCATTGTTTTTGCCATGCCCCCCATTATTCGCCTGACCAACTTAGGCATCCGGCAGGTTCATCCGGAACTGGTGGAAGCGGCCCAGGCGTTTGGGGCTACGGAATGGCAGGTGCTGGTTCGCGTTCAGGTGCCTTTGGCGCTGCCGACCATTCTTGCCGGCCTGAACCAGACCATTATGATGGCACTTTCCATGGTTGTTATTGCAGCGCTTATTGGTGCCGGCGGACTGGGATCTCCGGTTATGCTCGGTTTGAACACTCTGGATATCGGCCTTGCGGTCGTTGGCGGCTTGGGTATTGTTCTGATTGCCATGGTGCTGGATCGGATTACGCAGTCCATGGCCCAAAAGAAATAAACGATTGCCGATCTTACCGTATCTACTGCGTTAAATTCTTATCCGCATAACAGACTATAGCGGATAAGAATTTGCCTTGTACCTGCGGCAACCTCGACAATCGTTAAGTAGATGAAAATTATTTCCATTTTTTTGCGTTGGGTTCAAATTTTAATCCTCAAAATATAAATACTTATTTCTCCGATATAAACAGGAGCTATAATTTGGCCGCGCGCTTTGAATGTGGAAAAATTTGTTGATTTTCGTTAGACACGAAATCAAAAGATTTGAATATTAATGAAAATCCCAAAAAACAAGGAGGCAACATGAAATTAATGGCAAAGGCACTTTTTTTAGTGTTCGTATGTGTGGCGCTGCTGGCAACCCCAGCCATGGCAAATGACAAACCCGGCAAGGGAATTACGTTGAAACCGGCACGGGCGACCTGGAATACCGGTTTTTTTCAAGAAGCACTGGTTCGCCGGGGGCTTGAGGAATTGGGCTATAACGTTGAAAAAGTAAAAAATCTGGCAAATCCGATTTTTTATAAATCCGTTACGTTAGGCGATCTTGATTACTGGACCAATGGTTGGTTTCCCATGCATAATGCTCAGCTGCCTGATGATTTTGACGAAAAAGCGGAAAAAATCGGTTATGTGGCAAAAGCCGGCGGCCTCCAGGGGTATCTGGTATCCAAAAAAGCCGTAGAAGAATTTAATATTAAATCATTAGAGGATTTCAAGCGGCCTGAAGTGAAAAAAGCCTTTGATAAAAACGGTGACGGCAAAGCCGATCTGACCGCGTGCCCGCCGGGTTGGGGTTGTGAAAAGGTGATTGCCCATCACATAGAGGCATATGACC
>JAQIBZ010000067.1 GCA_027858815.1 Desulfobacteraceae bacterium | reverse complement strand
ACCGCCATTCCGCCTTGCGTAAACCGGAGATCCGGATCTTTTCCCAGCCTTCCGATCAACATTACTTTATTCAGCCCGCGCGCCATTGTTTCCCTCGCTTTTTTGATATCGGATTTTCTGTTTCAGATGGGCTAAAAGCCTGCCAAAATAAAACTTTGGCCAACATTTCAAAGTATTGCTCCCTGCTCATCCCAACGGTTCTCATATTATTTTTGATAATATCCACATCGACCTCGTCATATTCCGGGATTACAACTGCTCTCTTCGCATTCGGACAGACAAAAATATGATGAGAGCCTTTTTTACGAATGTAAGCACATCCAAATTTTTCAAATATCTTCACCTGAGTTCGCCAATGGGTGGGAGAAAGCCTGGGCATCAATTTACCTGCATATCAAGCTTTTCAAAACCGACCATTTCAGGCGGGGGGACAGCAATACCCTCACTTAAGTCATAACCGCATTCTTCGAGGTATTCGTCCAGCGTGCCCATCCGGGTCATTTCCTCAAACTGAATTTCGATCACTTCCATAAGGTTTTTCTGGGCTTCATCCCTGTTTTTGCCTTGGGAAACAAAATCCAGTTCAGGGCATTTAGCTAAAAACCAGGAACCTTTGCGCCAGATCTGGATTGAAAGCTGAAGTTTCATTTTTCCACCATCCTTCTATCGTCTTTGTCACTTACTGCCGCTCTTTTCCAATCCCGGGCAGCCGGTTTGGCCTGAGCTCCGGATTTGTTCAATTTATCAACAAACGTCCCCTAATGCGCCAACTTTATCTCCCGCAGAGGCGCTGGGACGCAGAGGGTGCTTTCTTCAAGGCCATTGACGCAGCTTAATAAAATATTCCCGGATTTCATCACCCCTCACCGGCGAACGTTGATCGGCCGGAAGCTCTTTTCGCTGTTCTCCGCGCCTCGGCGTCTCTGCATGAGAGGATTTTCCTGCCTTCTCCTTTTTATCCTGCTTTTTCGCCGTGACACTTTTTTTCACTTCCACTTCTGCATTTCTTTATGTCGGCTTTTTTTTGTGCAATTTCAATCAGGGAAAGAAGCGCGCTGTTCACTGCCTGTTCATTTGGAAACGCGGCTGCGACTTCCGGTCTGAGAACAACAATATTTGATGACCGGCGCACGCGCTCAGCGTACTTTCCTCGAATCAGTCCACCCGGAAAATCCGAACGCTTATATTCTTCGCGCAATTCGTTTTTTTCTCTGGTTTTATCCTTCTTCATATACTTTCATTATATCATGTCCGGGCCCAATTTTCACCCTTAAAATGCAAAGCACTCCTTTTTTCAGGGATAAATTGAAGATAAAAAAGATTCTTAACCCGCCGCTAAAAACGACGACAGGTTTCAATCTTTGGTTGTCATTGCCTGTTTATCAATACCCGTATATCAATACCCGTATATCAATAATGGGTAACGCCGGGCGAAGATATAACTTGCTGTTTTTGATAAAATTACTGTAAATGCAAGAATCGTGCCTTCCGAAAATTCAGTCAAACCCCCCTTTAAAAAATCACCGACTTGGCCCGTCCGTTAAAACGGAATATCATCATCAAAACCGCCCGGAGGAGGAGGCGGCATACCGGAAGAGGGGCCAGCCTGCTGCTGTTGTGCCGGTGCCTGCTGCTGAGGGGGTCGCTGCTGTTGTTGTTGATATCCGGATTGATTATTATAAGCACCACCACCGGTGGCATTTTTCGGATCCAGCATCTGCATATCATTTGCCACGATTTCCGTGGTATATTTGGTCACGCCATCCTGCTCCCAGGACCGGGTCTGAAGACGCCCTTCGACGTACACCTGTTTTCCCTTGGCCAGGTACTCTCCGCAGATTTCACCCAATTTGCCAAATGCCACAATGCGGTGCCATTCGGTTCGCTCTTTTTTCTCGTTCCGTGTCATTCTTTTTGTAGAAATTAATTCATTACTCGCTTCCGCCTTCATATTAATCAGTTTGGCGGTGTCCTGGACAGTCAAGCCCATTAGAGATCATTTTATGGATCAAATCCAGCTTTGCCTGTTGCATGCATAGCTATTTATTTATAGGCATTTTTTCGATCATCGACCGTTAGCATGTAAATAATCTGTTCGTTTTGGTCGATGATATAGAAAAGTCTGAACTTACCGATCCGATATCGCCATGTGTCGGGCGAGTATCCCTTGAGTTTCTTGATGTTGTTACCCCGGAAAGGCTCTTTCTTGATCTGGGGGTATACAAAAGAATCAAACTTCTTCCTCAAAAAATCAATTTTAGTTGACGGCAGCTTTTTAAGTCTTTTGAGAAATTCATCTGTTTCAAATACACGGAAATCAGGCAAACTGCCCTCGCTTGGCTTTCGCGTCACGAAGGCCATTCTTGATGCTGCTGTTCAAGTTTGCGTTATTTTGGATTTCCGCCATCTCAAATTCGTCGACGTGTTCGAGTTCTTCCACAAAACGAAGGGCAGCAGTCTCGATAAAATTCGAAAGGGGGCGATTATCATGCTCCGCTAAATCTTTAAACCGATTGTACACTTTATCATTAAGTCTCAGCGTTACCATTTTTGTCATGATTTCCTCCAAAATGTATTTTAATATGAATTTAAGGAATTGCAATCCATTTTCTTCCGTCTGCCCAAATCATTTTCTCCCGCAGAGGCGCTGGGACGCAGAGGGTGCATTCTTAAAGGCCATTGCCGCAGCTTAATCTTAATAAAATAAGTGAATTTATGTTTGCGAAAATTCGATCTGGCTTTCCCATCATCCCATTCAAATTTCATATACTTTCATGGATAACGCCGAGCGAAGATATAACTTGCTGTTTTTGATAAAATTACTGTAATCGCAGGAATCGTTCCTTCCGAAAATTCAGTCAAACCCCCCTTTAAAAAATAAATTTGCCGCAGATAAACGCCGACAAACGCAGATTGCTAAAACGGTGACGAGGACGTACGACTAAAACAATCTCCTTAACGACAGGGGATTACTTCGTTGTTCGTTCCTCACGCCTCGTAATGACAGTCTGGGTTTTGAGGGTTTTCGGTCAGTCTTTTAAAAAGTGCCGTTCAACTCATAAAATAAATAATATTTTTTAAATCCGCGTGTATCTGCGGCCAATTGTAAAAAATCACCGACTGTCCCGTTCCGCTAAAACGGAATATCATCATCAAAACCGCCCGGAGGAGGAGGCTGCATATCGGAAGAGGGGCCAGCCTGCTGCTGTTGTGCCGGTGCTTGCTGCTGAGGGGGGCGTTGTTGTTGCTGTTGCTGTTGGTTTTGATATCCGGGTTGATTATTATATGCACCACCACCGGAAGCATTTTTCGATTCCAGCATCTGCATCTCATTAGCCACTATTTCCGTGGTATATTTGGTCACGCCATCCTG
>JAQIBZ010000059.1 GCA_027858815.1 Desulfobacteraceae bacterium | reverse complement strand
GGTAAATTTGTTCTATTCAATTTGACTGGCGGGCACGGTGGCCCGCCCTACGGCAACACGCATCGTAGGGTCGGCCACCGTGCCGACCGTCAATGCGTCAACAGGCCCATGTTTAATGGGCTTTGCGGTCAGAACAATTTTACCCTGTCGTTTCTCCCCTCCTGATCGCCCGATTCGGTTCTCAGCTCCACATCGCCTTCCAGAAGAATCCAGACATGTGAAGCAATATCAACTTGTTCAAAAATACGATCATCTTTTTTAAAATTAATAGATTCCGCACATTTTTGAATCGCCGAAAGCTGATCGTCATTCAATTTTCTAAAAACATCCACCTGTTCCAAAAAATCCAGACTAATCATATATTTCCTCCTCCGAACACCCAAGCGTTATAAACCCTGAAGTCTTTGAAAACGCCACCACCACCACCACACGAAGCATCGCAGACATCACCTGGTACCTATTTTCGGGTGTTATTGATAGAGACGTACGAATGGACGTTGATCGACGAAGGTTGGCGCAACCCAAACATAAAATTGACGTTGCTTTTTTTTCGAAGCCATCGCCAGAATATAAAAAAGGCCGCCCCGAAGGACAGCCTTTTTTATTTATTACTTGTAATTTTTTCTCAGAAAAAATTAATCACATAGTTCGAATACCGCTGCAGCACCCATGCCGCCGCCGATACACATGGACTCAACGCCGTATTTGACGCCGCGTTCACGCATTTCATTCATGATCTGGGCACAGAGTTTTGCGCCGGTGCATCCCAGAGGATGGCCCAGAGCAATGGCGCCGCCATTGACATTAACGATACGTTTGTCACTGGTGGATTCCCACAGTTCTCTTTTGTCATACAGACCCAACTGCTGCATAGCGTAAATACACTGAGATGCAAAGGCTTCATTGAGTTCCCAAATTCCGATGTCTTCTACTTTCAATCCTGCCAAAGCCAAAGCTTTGGGGACTGCATATGCAGGGCCAACACCCATTTCATCCGCACGACATCCGGCAACTGCATAAGCAACAATTTTTGCAATTGGTTTGACGCCGTATTTTTCAACTGCTTCGCCACTCATAATCAGTGAGGCTGCAGCACCGTCAGTGGTCTGGGATGAATTACCGGCAGTTACGGAACCGGTTGCAGAGAAAACAGCCCGAAGCTTACCAAGGCCTTCGACTGTAGTTGCTTCACGAATACCATCGTCAAAATCCTGAATAAATGATTCTTTAACCCAGCTATCACCTTTTTGAACATACCTGGTTGCATTCGTGGGGACAATTTCCTTATACAGTTTTTTTGCCTTGGCATTAGACGCTTTCATCTGTGAATGAAAGGCAAATTCATCCATCATTTCACGGCTCACATTATAACGGGTTGCCACGTTTTCCGCAGTCACACCCATGGACATATAAACATCCGGATTTTCTTTTGCCATTACCGGATGAGGGCGCGGCATATTGCCGCCCATGGGAACAATGGACATTGACTCGACACCGGAACCGATGGCGACATCACACCATCCTGCTTTAATGCGCATCGCCTGCATGGCAATGGCTTCCAGACCGGCAGAGCAGAAACGGTTAACGGTCGCACCGCAGGTGCTGTCCGGGAACTTTGCCATTTGTGCAGCCACACGGCCGATATTTAATCCCTGCTCTGCTTCCGGAAAAGCACAACCGGTCATAATATCTTCAACAACGTCTTTTTCTACGCCCGGGGCACGGTCAATGACAGCATCCAATGCCTGAACCAGAAGTTCTTCCGGCCGTGTCTGGGCCAAAGCGCCTTTTCCTCTCCGGCAGCCAGGCGTTCTGACTGAACTTACAATATATGCTTCTTTCATAGATATTTCCTCCTGGAATTTTCTATTATATTATTAATTAAAGAAATAACGGTTTGCCTGTCTTGATGATGTTTTCAGCCATCTTCTGGGTATTTTCGGTTTTCCACAGCTCAACAAATGCTTCTCTTTCAAGATTCATCAGGTGTTGTTCAGTAACCAGTGATCCCTTAGGCACATCACCGCCAGCCATACAGACCGCAATTTTCTTGGCAATGGCTTCCATATGCGGGGTAATATATCCGCCGGCTGACATGTTGAGCATTTCAGCCCAGATCATCCCAAGTGCTTCACGCCCGAACACTTCTGTATTTTTCTTTCTGGGCGGTGCGTATCCGTCATCAACCATCTTTAAGACTTCTTTTTTCGCTTCACCGATCAGGTTGTCTTTATTGGCAACAATTCGGTCAGTAGGTCTGAGGAAACCGTTCTTGCGGGCATCTGCCGCTGATGAAGAAACTTTTGCCTGGGCAACACACATGAAAGCCGAGATAAAGAAACCAGCATGGTCCGTAATTTTTCCAGCGCCCGGTTTGGAATCAATATAATTTCTCCACAGGTGAATCATGCCGCCGCCACCAGGAACAAGGCCTGCGCCGATTTCAACCAGACCCATGAAAAGATCCGTGTGAGCAACGATTCTGTCTGCTGACAGACAGATTTCACATCCGCCACCCAATGCCAGGCCGAAAGGTGCAGCCACAACTGGGAACGGAGCATACTTGGTGCCCATAATGCCTTCATGCACACCTTTAATAAAGGTATCAATTTCGTCGAACTTACCTTCTTTAGCAAGACCCAGCATAAATGCCAGATCGCCGCCGGCAGAGAATGCACCAGGCATGCCGCCTGCCTGATTACCAATTACCATACCCACGCCGTTTTCTTCAACGTACTTGCCGGCTTCTTTCATGAAATCGAGCATTTCACCGTTGAGGGCATTCATCTTGGAATGAAATTCAACACAAAATACGCCGTCACCCAGATCAATCAAGGAGCAGGACGGTACGGTTTTAACCACTTTACCATTGGCACGAAGATCGTCCAGAACAATGGCTTTCTCGCTGGTCTGCAATGCTTTGTATCCATTGGAAGCAAAGTCAAAAAACATTTTCTTGCCGTCTTCCAGTTTATAAAAAGACGTCGCACCGGATGCGAGCATTTTCTTCACATTTTCCGGAACAGCCATGCCGTCGGCTTCCATCTTGGCAACTGATTTTTCAACACCAATGGCATCCCATTGCTCAAACGGGCCCATTTCAAAATTATAGCCCCATTTCATGGCATTGTCGATTTCAACGATGGTATCTGAAATCTCGGGAATCCGTTTGGCAGAATAAATACAAGCGGCAGCAGACACTTTCCATGCAAATTTAGCGCCTTTGTCATCACCGTAAACAATCGTCTGAAGTTTCTCAGCGGTTGTTGCACATTTCTTGGCAGCATCCAGGCATGGAAAAGTAGGTCTGTCAAGATCAACATATTCACCGGTTGTCGGATCAATAACCTTGCGGAGCCATTTCCAATCAGGGGTCAATTCTTTTTTGTAAAAACCGCCCTTGGTCTTATTGCCCAGTTGCTTGTTTTCAACCATTGTTTTGACAAAATCCGGAACGATAAATGTATCACGTTCTTCATCATCTACACACAGGTCATAAGTATTGGAGGATACATGAGTCATGGTATCCAGACCGACGAGGTCGGAAGTTTTGAAAATAGCTGTTTTGGGGCGTCCCATGGGAGCGCCGAAAATAGCGTCGACTTCGGGAATGCTCAGTCCGTCTTCGAGCATAATCTGCATGGCTTTTCCGATGCCATGGATACCGATACGGTTACCGATAAAGTTGGGTGTATCTTTTGCCCAAACAATACCTTTACCCAGCATCACTTCGCCATATTTTGCAATAAAATCAAGAACTTCAGGAAGCGTTTCTGCGCCGGGGATCAGTTCGAGAAGATGCATGTAGCGAACCGGGTTGAAAAAGTGAGTGCCCAGAAAATGCTGACGCATTTCCTGACTCAGATCCGCAGACATATCCTTTAAAGGAATTCCGGATGTGTTAGAACTGATGATCGATCCGGGTTTCCGGATGCCTTCAATACGTTTGAAAAGCTGTTGTTTAATTTTCAGATTTTCAACAACCACTTCAACAATCCAGTCACACTCGGCCAGTTTGTCAAAATCATCATCAAGGTTACCGATGGAAATCATCGGGGCATCATTTTTTTTGTCATAAAACAACGGTGGTTTTGATTTTAACGCTGCGTTAAAACCGGTTGAGACCATTCTGTTTCTGGCTTTGGGGTCTTTTTTTTCGTCATCGGTCAAATCAAATGGAACGATGTCTAAAAGCAAGACTTCCACACCGGCTCCGGCAAGAAGGGCTGCAATTCCACCACCCATAATACCTGAACCGATAACGGCTACCTTTCTAATTCTTCTTTGCATAGTTTCCTCCTGAGAGATATATTAAGTTAAGCAAGAAATGCACAAACCCATTAAAAACAAATTTTTTAAACAAGGTTATTTAACTACCAAAGAGTCCTTTGGGGTGTCAAGAAATTTTGGTTAGCCTGTATTTTCAACAAATTCTAAGTTCAACTTCCTCACCTGCACTGCAGACACCTTAAATTCCGGAATTTTGGCCAGAGGATCAAACGCATTGGAGTCTGTCAGCACATTGGGCGGATTTTCGCCAAAATGAATGGGCAGAAATAACGTACCGGGCGGCACCGCACGGGTCACCCTGGCCGGCACTTCCATCTCACCCCGTCGGGACGAAAGAACAAGAATGTCC
Source organism: Desulfobacteraceae bacterium (assembly GCA_027858815.1). Classification (GTDB taxonomy): domain Bacteria; phylum Desulfobacterota; class Desulfobacteria; order Desulfobacterales; family Desulfosalsimonadaceae; genus SURF-3. The sequence goes on along the minus strand of JAQIBZ010000059.1, from coordinate 7,447 downwards.
CCATCATAAATATCTATTTTTTGAGCATCCCTTGGATGAATTTCCACATAACCGGTGGTCTGTTCCACATCCAGGTGACGGGATACACGCGTCATGGTACCCGTATGAAAATGGGCGAACATACGGCCGGTCGTCAGAGCAAACGGATAGTCCGCATCCGGCATTTCTGCCGGCGCTTTAAATTCAATACCGTGGAATTTCCCCTTTCCGCGCGCAAACGTGTCTTTATGAAGATAGGGCGTTCCCGGATGATCCTTATCCGGGCAGGGCCATTGCAGCCCATCAATTCCCAATCGTTCATACGTCATTCCCGCATAGCTCTTTGGTGTTAATGCCGTCATTTCATCAAATATTTCCTGGGGATGGTTGTATTTCATTTCATATCCCATGGCTGTGGACAACCGGCTGATAATTTCCCAGTCCGGCAGGGTATTTCCAATGGGCTCAATGGCTTTATTGATTCTCATGCACCGACGTTCCGTATTGGTAAATGTGCCGTCTTTTTCAGCTGATGAGGCAGCAGACAAAACCACATCCGCCACCTGCGCGGTCTCTGACAAAAAAAGCTCCTGAACGACCAGAAAATCAAGTTCTTTCAGGGCATGATTTAAGTGATTCCAGTCCGGATCACTCAGCTTTGGATTTTCACCAATCACAAACAATCCTTTGAGTTTGCCCTCCAGCATAGCCGGAATCATGTCCGTAATGGTCAATCCGGGCTTGTCTGAAAGAGGCCGCCCCCAGGCACTTGAAAATTTCTCATTTACCTCCGGGCTGATAACCGGCTGATAACCGGTCATCACATTCGGCAATCCCCCCATGTCGCAGGCACCCTGGACATTGTTCTGACCCCGCAGGGGATTGACGCCGGCACTCGCGATGCCGACATTACCACATAGCATGGCTATGTTGCAGCAGGACTTCACATTATCCACACCCGTCGTATGCTGGGTAATCCCCATGGCATAGAGCAAAGGGGCCGGCGAATTTTTGGCATACAGCTCGGCCATCTGCTCAATATCTTCTGCCGGGACACCGGTAATACCGGCTGCTTTTTCAGGGGTATATTCGGCAACCACCTTTTCAAGCGCTTCAAAATCTTCGGTTCTTTCTTCAATATATTTTTGATCATGCCAGCCGTTTTTGATAATCACATGCATCATACCGTTTAATAACGCCACATCCGTTCCCAACCGATGCTGCACCGCAACGTCTGCAAATCGGCTTAACTGGATCTTTCGCGGATCCGCCACAATGAGCTTTGCCCCTTTTTCCTTGGCCCGGAAAATCCGTCGGGCAATCAACGGATGGCACGCGGTGGTATTGGTGCCGATAATAAAAATACATCCGGAATCTTCAAACCCGGCAATGGAATTTGTCATAGCACCACTTCCGAAAGCGGCGGCAAGACCTGCCACCGTGGAAGAATGTCAGAGACGGGCGCAGTGATCAACATTGTTGGTACCAATCACCGCCCGGGCAAATTTTTGTGCCAGATAATTTTCCTCATTGGTAATTTTAGCGGACACCAGCACCCCGACGCTGTCCGGCCCGTGCTTTTCAATGATTTTTTTAAACCGGTCGGCGGTAACCTGAATGGCTTCATCCCATTCGGTTTTTATAAACCGGCCGAATGTTTTGACCAGCGGTTGTTTCAGGCGCATAAAGCTGTTGACATATTCATGCATGTTCCAGCCTTTAATGCAAAGCTTCCCTTCATTAACGGGGTGGGTTTTGTTGGGCAAGGTGCCGACGATTTTTCCGTCAATAACTTCGAAAAGCACGCCGCAGCCGGTCCCGCAATATGGACAGACCGAAGGCACAAATTTATAGTCCATGTTTATTACTCCAATACAAATAAGTATTTACAATTTTAAAAGATGTTGGACGTTCGATGTTCGATGTTCATAGCTTTGTTGTTTCCAGAACCACTTTCTCACCCAAAACGCTGAAGGGTGATTGATCCGGACTGATTCCGGTTTCATAATCATACACATCTTTTACGATCTCGTTGACTTTCCGGTAAAGCAGCCGCAACGGAATATCCGATGGGCAGGCCTCTTCGCACAAACCGCAATCTATGCATCGACCCGCCATGTGTACAGCCCGGACCAGATGAAAAATAGGAATTTCCGGCGGCAGATTGCCGGTACCCACCAAATCTTTATGTTCTAAACTGCATTCCTTGCAAAAACAGACCGGACAGATATTCCGGCAGCCATAACACTTCATGCATTTTGAAAATTCATACATCCACCGTGAAAATCGTTGCTCCTGATCAAAGGCCTCCGCATCTTCCGGCACCATGGATTTACTCAGCCCGTTTTGCTGTTTGTAAGGCAAATCTTCTTTCGCCTGCTCAGATAAGATAGCGTCTTCAAAGGCATCAATCGTTTTTATATTATCCGGATTTAACTGGTTCCAGATGGTCAGAACATTCAGGGCCTGCTGATTGCAATCCCTTGCCAGCAAAATACCTATTTTCATGTCCGGATGCACAGCCGTCACTTTGGTAGCGATCTTCTCAAGAGAGTAATGCGCCTGACCCGCCACCAGAGCCTTTACTTCATCGATATTTTCTTTGGTAAAAAAATGAGGCACCACGTGACCGTCAACATTTTTGTAGCCGATAAACAGGTCGACGGTACCCTCTTTAAGCCACTGTTCAACCTGCGTTCGCATTTTGTCCTCCCTGAATACTTATCGGTTCGACTTTTCGCGCGATTGCTTTATCCCCAAACGTGTGAATATTTTTGCCGGAAAGCGGGCTTGGGCCCAGCTGGGTGATCTTTTCGGTAAACTCGGTCACAACCTGAATAAACTTCTGGGCCTCGGCCGAAGATATCCATTCCAGATGCAGGCGGCCTTCCAATCCCATAAACTTGAGAAGATCCTGCATAAACCGCATTCTTTTGATCGTCATGTAATTACCGTACAGGTAATGGCAGTCGCCGACATGTCACCCGCCAACCAGGACACCGTCGGCGCCGCTCTGGAAAGCCCTCAAAATATGATGCGGAGAAACCGTGGCTGAGCACATGACCCGCACGGGACGAATATTAGGGGGATATTGCATTCGGCTCACGCCGGCCAGGTCTGCCGCGCCATAAGCGCACCAATTACACATAAACGCTATAATTTTGGGTGTAAATTCTTCTGTTTGCACCATGTTCTCCTTTGATTAGAATAATGCACTATTGATCTGGGCATAAATCTGATGGTTGGTAAACCCTTTAAGAATAGGGGCTTCTGATGGGCAAGCGGCAGCACATGCCCCGCATCCCTTGCACAATGCCGGATTAACTTCGGCAACGTTCACTTCACTGTTAAACGTAATCGCACCGTAAGGGCACACATTGATGCACCCCAGACACCCGGAACACAATCGGGGATCAATATAAGAAACAATGCCCTCGCCCTTAATATTATCCATAGCCAGAATCGTGGCTGCTCGAGCTGCCGCTGCATGGGCCTGGGTAATGGATTCATCAATGGGTTTCGGGGCATGGGCAAGCCCGCAAATAAATACACCGTCAGTCGCACAATCCACGGGACGCAATTTAACATGCGCTTCCATAAAAAAACCGTCTGCGCTTTGGGAGATCTTATACTTCTGGGCCAGGGGATTTTCCTTTTCCGGAACAATAGCGGACGCCAGAACCAGGAGCTCCGGATTAAGCCGCATCTGACGCCTGAGTACAAAATCGGTAAAAGTCACACAAAGTCGGTCGGCATCATCTGTTTCAACCGTGAACTCTTTTTCAAAATTAAAACGAATAAAAACAACACCGGCCGCCCGCGCCTCGCGGTAAACCTTTTCACGCAGTCCATAGGGCCGCATATCCCGGTATAACACAAAAACATCCATTTCCGGTTTGCGTGTTTTCAGCTCTAAAGCGCTGGTAATTGACTGCGTGCAGCATAATTTGGAACAATAGGGCCGTTCCGGAATCCGGGAGCCGACACACTGAATAAAAACCGCACTATTAAGACCGGCCAAGCCGGAATCATTGTCAACCAAACGCTGCTCGAGCTCCAGACCGGTCACGACCCTTGAATCCTTGCCGTAAAGATACTGGTCCGGCGCATACTCGGCCGCGCCCGAAGCAATAATGGTCACTCCGTGATCCAGAATGATTGCCTGGCTGTCGGCCACGATATCCTGACGGATGGTTGTTTTAAAATTTCCGACAAACCCCTCCACCGCCGTAATATTTGCATTGAAAAATATGTCGATGTTCTGCTTATTGCTGACCGTTTCAATCAACCGGCCAACATATTCCTGAATATCCTCTCCCTGCCAGGTATGGAAAAGATGCCGGGCCTGACCGCCGAGGGACTCCGTCTTTTCGATCAAATAGCAGTGAAACCCCTGATCCGATAGATCCCTGGCCGCTTCCATTCCGGTAACGCCGCCGCCGATGACAAGGGCGGCATGTTTGACTGCGAAAGTGGGTTCACTTAACGGTTCCAGCAACCTGGACTTTGCAACCGCCATTTCCACCATGTCCTTGGCTTTTCGCGTGGCAAGCTCCGGTGCATCCTTATGCACCCATGAACACTGATTCCGGATATTGGCCATTTCAAAAAGGTACTTGTTAATCCCCGCGCTGGCTAATGTTTCCTGAAACAACGGTTCGTGGGTTTTTGGTGTACAGGCTGCCACAACCGCCCGATTCAGACGCTGCTCCTTGATCGTCTGAGCAATTTTGTCCTGGGTGTCCTGGGAGCAGGAAAACATATTCTGCTCGGCAAAAACAACGCCCGGCAATTGCTTTGCAAAATCAACAACCGCAGGGACGTCCACCACACCGGCGATATTCGTGCCGCAACAGCAAACAAACACGCCGATACGAGGTTTCTGCCCGTGCACATCCTGCTCTTCAGTCTCCTCTTTTGTTTTTGTCATGGACCATCGGGCCGGAGAAAGCTTACTGGCTGCCATGCCGGCTGCGGCACTGGCATCAATAACCGAAGACGGAATATCCTTGGGTGCCTGAAATGCGCCGCAAACATAAATCCCTGGTTTGGTCGCGCACACCGGTTCAAAATCATGAGTAACGGCATAGCCGTATTTATTTAAATCAATCCCTACCTTTTGGGCCAGCACCGCGCTTTCTTTTTTCGGCTGAAGCCCGACCGAAAGAACGACCAGATCAAATTCTTCATTAATGCGTTTTCCGGAATCACCGACATAGGAAATCAGATGTTTTCCATTTTCTTTCACCTCGGGTGCACTGATCACTTTTGATTTAATAAACCGAATCCCGAACTCATCTTTGGCACGGTTATAATATTGCTCAAAGTCTTTGCCGTTGGTACGGATATCAATATAAAAAATAGCCGTGTCCAGCTCCTTTGCGCTATGCTCTTTGGCCAGCATGGCCTCTTTCACCGCATATGTACAGCAGACCGAAGAACAATATCCGTTGCCGCAATGATTTTCATCCCTTGATCCGACACACTGAATCCAGGCAATTTTTTGCGGTTCCTTTTTATCAGACGGCCGAATCAGGTGACCGCCAAAAGGTCCGGATGCAGACAGCATCCTTTCAAATTCAATACTGGTAACAATATTCGGATATTTTTTATATCCAAACGTATCATTGTCTCCCGGATCATAGGTTTTTCCACCCGGAACAAGAATGACCGCGCCGACATTTACCGTTATTGTTTTTGCCGTATCTTTAAAATTAATCGCACCTGCCGGGCATAATTTTTCACAGGCCCCGCATTTCCCCTTGGTAAGATAAATACACTGTTCGGGATCAATGGCGTATTTCAGCGGGACTGCCTGGGCATACTGCACATAAATCGCTTTACGTTTAACCAGGCCTTCATCATAATCATCAGGTACTTTTTTAGGACATTTTTCTGCGCATAAGCCGCAGGCAATACACTTGTCCATATCCACATAACGGGGGTGCTGAATAACACTTACTTCAAAATTTCCCTCTTCACCGTCAACGTGATCCACTTCGGATAATGTCATTAATTCTATATTGATGTGCCGGCCGACCTCGACCAGTTTAGGGGAGATAATTCACATGGCACAATCATTGGTGGGAAACGTCTTGTCCAGCTGCGCCATCATTCCCCCGATGGAGCTGGTTCGTTCAACAAGATATACATAGAAACCGGAATCAGCCAAATCCAGTGCGGCCTGCATGCCGGTAATCCCCCCGCCCACAATCATTACTGAGCCGGTCTTTTCTTTTAACATTTTTTACTCCTCATTCAAAAAAGAGATGACATCACTGATATCAATTTCATTGTCGCTGATTCCCAACAATGCCCCGTCAAGGCCCATAGCCAATCCGAGAAGCTGGGGATACAAAATAGCGGGCAGCAACGCATCCTGCTTTTTATTGTTCAAAAGCATTTTCTGCTGCACCGTATCAAACTGAATATGGCAATAAGGACATGCCGTGCACACATAGTGTGCCCCGGCGGCTTTTGCGTCGTTTAATTTTTTTTCCGTTAAATTCCAGGAAAGATCATCGTCAATTCCCGTCACCGGCGCCCCGCAGCATTCCAGTTTAAGGGGCCAGTCCACGCTTTTGGCCCCGGTCACTTTCACAAGGTCATCAATTAATGTGGGACTGACCGGATCATCAAATTCAGTCACGCGGCTCGGCCGCAATACATGGCATCCATAATGGGTGGCAATATTGAGCTTTTTATACGGCATTGCTATTTTTTGTTTGATAGCGTCAAGCCCCACGTCGTGATAAAGCACTGAAAGAAAATGCTTTATTTTTACATTACCGTTGTATTCCAGGCCTTCGTCAGCCAGCAGGAGACGGACTTCTTTCTGAAGGTCTCCTTCTTCAGCCATTAACACCTCGGCTTTTTTCAGGCTCCCGAAACAGCACTGGCACAAAACCAGCATATCCAGCTCGGCTTTTTCCGCCAGAGCCAGATTCCTGACCGCTGAAAGCAAAAATGCCTTGGGGTCCATATTGCGCATGGGATACCCGCAGCAATTAAACTGCCGAATATCCTTCAACGATACCCCTAACTCTTTTAATACCATCCGGGCGGAAACGTCATACTGTTTCACGCGTACCGGTATATTACATCCTAAAAACAAAGCATATTGATTCATCTGATTCCTGCCTCAATTTAATTAATTTTCTAACTTCTGCACTGCCTTATTTTTCAATTCATATAACAAATCCGTGACTTTCACCTGCTGCGGGCAATGCTCCTGACACTGATAACAGGTCAGGCATACCCAGAGCATCCTTGCGCCGAACGCGGCTTCCGTCAGCCCGGTCCCCAGACAATACATAATCTGATGAGGCAGCAGCCCCAGACTTTCCGCCGGATTTTCATAATTTTTAACCACCGGACAAACCGTGGTACAGGTCTGACACCCGAAACAACAGGAAAAATCCGTGTCGTCGGAATGTAAAAGCCATTTTTTGTCTGCTTCTTCCTGTAA
>JAQIBZ010000053.1 GCA_027858815.1 Desulfobacteraceae bacterium | reverse complement strand
GTGAGTCTAAACGGGGTTGGCTAATAACCATAAGAATTGTGACTCTTTCAATTGAACACGGCACGGAACCGAAGATTTTCTGAGGTCTTTATTAAGACCAGGGGCAGTGTATTCAGTAGTTGTTTTTATCTATACACAAAAGCCTTGATTCATATGGGTGACCGGTGCGGATCAGCACAGAGCTGATCGTAACCAAAAAAAAGAAATAACGGGTGCAAGCGGAAATAAAAATCAAAATTTTGCCGGGTTAAAAATTAAAAAAATCAAGCAAAAAAAATAGTATTTTTTTTGAAGGGAGAGGTGTTTTTTTTCTTGACCCGTCCTTTAATGGGTAACCCCTATCGCTACATTTTTTTGCTTTAATAAACATCAATGACCCGGTACCGTTCCTCATAAAGATACACCATCAGATTGCTGATATAGTCGCCTTCCAGGATGGTTATAGTGTGATTCATGAACCTGTCCGAAAGGTAATTGTACTGCCATGTTGTGCGGCCAAAATAACATTCTCCAAGATGTGATGGATCATCCCCCTCGTCATTATAGTAATCATATTGATTGAAAAATTTGTAGGTTCCCGGTTCTAATGTCGGGTATATATTTCTATAAACGACGGCACTGTTTTTGAATGCGGAGCACTCAAATCCCGTCACGACAGGCGTTTCAGATTGCGAATTGGAAGTGGAATCTTCAAGCAACTGGCCTGAACCTGTCTGCTGGCTGCAAATGTTCGTACCAATGCCCCAGCATTTCAACGTTTCGTCATAACCGTAACCGGGGCGGGCGTCCTGCAGAATCAGCGCTACGCCCGGCGCATAATTAAGCCCGCGCATGCGCACCCAGACCTCAAATTCAAGGCCGGAGTTAAGCAGTAATTGAGATTGCAGTTTCTGCATCCGCAATACAGTGGAAGAAGGCGCAATGCCATTTGGCTGGGTCCATTCGGCATCATAGGCACTACAGAGCATGATCTTTTCAACCCAGCTATGATACATGGCCATCTGAGCATCCATTCCAGAATTCGAGTCTTTCGCCGCACCTGTAAAAAAATCAATATGCTGCTGTGCGTGGACATCGTCACTTTTAGAATGCGCATCTTCCAGAAGCAGGTTAAGCGCAATGACCTGATAGTGAAAAAAATACGTCAGGGCTTTCTCAAATTTATCGTAATCGCAGGGGCTTGCCTTTCCGTAGAAGTCGATCAAGGCGTCAAGGTCATTCTCAATTCCGTTTTTGGTGGCCAGGGATTCCTGCAGAATCATCAGGTCTTTCCGTATGTTAAGCGATGCGATCTCCTCTTGAATTTCCTTTGCGCGCTGGATGGAGGCCGATGATCCCAAATCGGAACGGATAGAAAATTCGTAAAGCTCATTGTGAAGCGCCTTCAGTTCGATTATGGCCGGCCATATCGTATTGTTGAATAAATCGTTATAATCGTTTTTTTTTACTTCATTCAGTGTCGCCAGGATTGCGTTCTTGAGGTCATTTACCTCCGTTTTTAACGCAATCACATTTGCCTGTATATTCGCAAGCCGGTTGCTTAAATTTTTGAATCCCTGCTGGATCTCTTCATCCAAAGGGTCATTTTCCGGATGATTGATAATACTGTTCAACGCCCAACCAGCAAACTCACCGCCGACTTGATTGAGAGCGCCTTTTGCCAGTTCCTCGATTATAAAATCCGTGGAAGACTCTTTTAAATTATTATGAGGTGCCGCCAACCGAGGCGGGAGGCAACATTCAACAATCTCGCCGGTATTAATGGATTTATGGATGCAAAACGCCAGTTGCTTTACATAGGCATCAAAGCCGTGTGCGCTTTCCACATTATCAAAGAAAGCGGCAGCGTTAAATTCCCCAAGATAGAAATGAAAATCGGTCAGCAGATCAATGCTTTTGTCAATGTGCAAACAAGCTCTGACTTCGGCCTCAGCCGTTTCAGGGGCGATATCCGGATATGTTCGCCGTGTTTCAGCTAATACCGAAGTCGCCGGGTTGAGACTATAGAAGGAATGGTTCCCGGTATTGTGCTCATCGATGACTGCGGATAATGTTCCATGAAAAGGCATGCCGTCGATTCTGCCACCAGAAGTTTGTATATACATCGTTTCAGGAATGCGATCGAGGGTGACCGAAAAAGTTCCTGAATCATCGGTGGCGTCCTCTTCATGGTACAACAGATCACCGCGATCGTTAAAGACTTCAATTGCCGCACCAGTCAGTGAATCTTCGGCAGAGGCAATCCCTCTGATGGTAACGTCGGATTTCCTGTCTGAATCGGAGTCATCGCAGGATGTCAGGGACAAAAGAATAACAAACAAGAGCGCTGCATAAGTTTTCAAAATATCTCCTTTCTTGACCTTTTTTCTATCGGGATTGATACCGATTTCGATTTCAAAACTAAGTAATTCGAGGGTCAAGTCTGCTCTTGACCCTTGTGCAACTTCAATGGAGCCAAGGGTAGACTTGACTCTAAGTACTTTCGCAAAGAAATAGGTATACTGTCCCCCGATTCAATGAAAATATCTCCTGTCGAATCGCCTACCACATTGGGGTAGAAAAAATTACTGTATTCAGAAATATCAATTGGTCGATCAGCCATCTGAGTGCTCCTGATTACTAAAAATGGGCATATATCAAATTTTTCGCACGGAAATTTATTTGAATGTCGAAAACCTGGTCCTTTGGGCCAGGTCAGAGATATTTGGCTCTGCCCGCCAATGATGATTTGGTTAAATTCTTAATCGTAATCTTTCTCGTAATCATAATCTTTTG
>JAQIBZ010000042.1 GCA_027858815.1 Desulfobacteraceae bacterium | reverse complement strand
GTGGATATGGTAAAGTCTTTTCGCAGTATCGGCAACGTAGATGCCTCACGGGCATCGGTTAAATCATCAATGCTTCCTTTAAACCAGTGGTCTTCTGTCAACACGGAAATGGCAGACGCTCCGCCGCGTTCATAGGCAGCAGCATATTCTGCAGCGATCAGATCCGGTTGAATCAATCCTTTAGAAGGAGAAGCGCGTTTGATTTCTGCGATGATATGAATGTGGTCGGTGTCTGCATTTTCCATTGGTTTAATAAAAGGTCTGTGCACAAGACATTTTTCCGCATCATTGCGAAGGCAGCTTTTTGATCGATAATGCTTTTGCTTTGTAATCAGGTGTTGCTTGTATTCAATGATCCGGCTTAAAAAATCAGTACCCATTATCCGTTCTCCCGGGTAAACGCAATCAACGCGTTGAGTTTGGATAACGCTTCACCGTTATCTATGGCTTTTAGTGCGACATTAATACCTTCTTTAAAATCAGCGGCTTTTCCGGCAGCAACAAGGGCTGCTGCGGCATTGATCAACACCACATCCTGTCTGGGGCCTTTTTCGCCGCTTAAAATATTTTTTGTGATTTCAGCATTTATTTCCGGGGTTCCGCCTGCAAGAGTCTTCGGGTCTGCTTCCTGACCAAAGAATTGTTCCGGCATGATATCATAGGTCCTGACCTGACCATTATTTAATTCAGAAATGCGGGTAGGGGCGCATATGGATATCTCATCGAGTCCGTCATGACCGTGAACCACAAAAGCACGTTTTGTTCCCAGAAGTTTCAGCGCATGGGCAAACATTTCAGTTAATTCAGGCGCAAAAACACCGAGCAGCTGGCAGTTGGCTGCTGCCGGATTGGTCAGGGGACCCAGCATATTAAATATGCTGCGCAGGCCGATTTCTTTTCGGGCATTTGCTGCAAACCGCATGGCACTGTGATATATCGGCGCAAATAAAAAACCAATGCCGATTTCAGCAATGGCCTCTTCCACAATCTCAGGATCAATATCAATCTTCATTCCAAAGGCTTCTAATACATCCGCACTGCCGCACTGACTGGATATGGAGCGGTTACCGTGTTTTGCAACGGTAACCCCGCACCCGGCAACTACAAAGGCGGTTGTTGTTGAAATATTAAATGTCTTGGCCCCGTCTCCGCCGGTCCCGCAGGTATCCACAATGGTGGATGCCATTGCTTCAATTCGGTGTGCTTTTCGCCGCATGGCAGTTGCTGCTCCGGCAAGTTCTTCAAAGGTTTCGCCTTTAGTAGCCAGCGCACCCATAAATGCGCCTATCTGTGCATCCGTAATATTTCCGGAAAAAATTTCTGTCATCATTGCCGACATTTCATTTTCATTTAAGTTTTCATTGCGGATAATTTTGCTTAAATGCTCCTTAAACATTGGTGCCCTCCATATTAAGATTAACGAAATTTCGTAAAAGTCGTTTCCCCACCGGGGTCATGATGGATTCCGGATGAAACTGAATCCCTTCAGTCGGGTGCGATTGATGCCGCAATCCCATAATTTCACCGTCTTCTGTTTCAGCCGTGATCTTAAGGCAGTCGGGCAAATTTTCTTTTGAAACCGCCAGAGAATGGTAGCGCATGGCCATAAAGGGTTTATTAATTTTATTAAACAGTTTTTTCCCGTCAGCAGTTACCATGGATGTTTTTCCATGCATAATTTTTCTTGCAGATATAATCTGCCCGCCAAAAGCCGCAGCAATCGACTGGTGCCCGAGGCAAACCCCAAGAATGGGTATTCTACCTGAAAAATGTCTGATCACCGGGATGGATAAGCCCGCAGATTCCGGATTGCCGGGACCGGGTGAAATAACAATACCTGCCATATCCAGTTTCTCGAGTTCTTCTATGGTGAACACGTTATTTCTGAACACACGGATTTCTTCACCCAACTGACGCAGATACTGTACCAGATTATAGGTAAATGAATCATAATTATCAATCATGACAATCATCGGATGTCTCCTTATTATTTTTGCGAAGCCATTAACTGGAGTGCTTTTTGTATAGCCTTAGCCTTGTTCACTGTTTCAAGTCGTTCTTTTTCCGGATCAGAATCATAAACAATACCGGCACCGGCATTGACGGTCAATTTGCCATTTTCAATACAGGCAGTACGAATGGTAATGGCCAGATCCATGTTGCCGGTAAAAGAAATGTACCCAACAGCGCCGCCGTATGGGCCGCGGGGATACTCTTCGAGTTCGGAAATAATTTCCATGGCTCTTACTTTGGGTGCCCCTGAAAGGGTGCCCGCAGGAAAACTGGCTGCCATCAAATCCCATGCATCATAATCAGATTGAACGTCACACGTGATATTGGATACCATATGCATGACATGGGAATAGCGCTCAATAATCATTAGATCCGTTACCTGAACAGTTCCTGTCTCAGCCACCCGGCCAAGATCGTTTCTGCCAAGATCAACAAGCATCAGATGCTCAGCCCGTTCTTTTTCATCAGCCAGCAGTTCATCCGCCAATGCACGATCTTCTTGTTCCGTTTCGCCTCGGGGGCGAGTGCCGGCAATAGGACGCAGTGTTGCCACCCCGTTTTCCAGCCGGACCATCGTTTCCGGTGAAGATCCCACCAGTGTTGTTTCATCCAGATGCATGAAAAAAAGGTAAGGAGACGGATTTATGTAACGCTGGGCCCGGTATAAAGAGAGCAGGTCTTTAGGCGCATCACAGACAAACGGCTGTGAGATGACTGTCTGGATGACATCTCCTTGCGTGATATAGGATTTGATTTTATCAACTTTTGAACGAAAATTGCTTTCTTCGCATAATGATTTCATCTCATAACTTGAATCATTTTTTGATTGGGTATCTGTCAGACTCATAGAAATTTTAGCTTCAAGCCGGTCAATCTTTTGGGAAGCAGCCGCAAAGGATTTTTCCGGATCAGAATAATCATTTTTAAATGCAATGGCGACAATCATCAATGTGTTGTGAATATTGTCAAAAATAAGCATTTCATCCGGCAGAATAAAATGGGCCAGAGGTTTATTTTCAGGAAAGTCATGGGCGATTTTCTCAAAAAAAGATACGGTTTCATAAGTCAGGTATCCCACAAGGCCGCCCCAGAATCTTGGCAGATCTGAAATCACTGCCGGATTATATCGCTTCATGTAATCCCTTAAAATGGGAAACGGATCATTGTTATGGTCAATAATTTCCGTATTGCCGTTTTTTTGAATTTCAATCTGGTGTTTAAAGATCCGGATATGGGTTCGGGCGGAAACACTTAAAAAACTGAAACGGCCCCATCGTTCACCGCCTTCAACACTTTCAAACAAAAACGCCGGTCCGTTTTCAGAGCATATTTTTTTTAAAACCGTTACCGGTGTATCCATGTCCGCAAGAATTTCCCTGCACAACGGTACGACATTGTGTTGATCAAATAAATCACAGAATTTATTTCGATCCGGGAATTGTCTTAATAACATATCCATCTCCTTATAAATATATTTGGGCTTTTTGCGAAGTCATAAGTCAAAAAAAAAGACCGGGGAATTTGCCCCCGGCCTTTGAATTCAAATAAAAAAACCGTGGGATTGAAGCTGCCCACGGTCTTGAATGTCTTTTTATTTTGTATACAGGAATCTATCCGTCAGCAAGCCTTATTATGTCAGCCTGCCACCACCAAAAGTAATTTCCTGCGTAAATATTTTGTTTAATTTTTTTATTCATTATATTATTTC
>JAQIBZ010000034.1 GCA_027858815.1 Desulfobacteraceae bacterium | reverse complement strand
CCCGTACTGAGGTCATCAATCGCAAAAATCTCATGGCCTTTTTCAATTAACATGTCGATCAAATGCGAGCCAATAAATCCGGCACCACCTGTAATTAATATTCTCATAAGCTTGTCTCTAAGTTGTTATAGCAAATAGAACAAAAAAGTATTGTAAAATAGATTATCTTTCATACCCTATTTAGCGATATATTCCAAAGGAATCTTTACCCTTCTGCGCGTTTATTAAGCCGCCGATCAGTTATTTATCAAAAAAAGCCGCTAATTGTTTTGACTTTAAAAATAATTCTCCTGAATCGCATATACGCCCGTTCAATAGAACCATCACTTTTTTTCTCTAAACGATCATCACCTTAGATTAGTTCACTTATTAACCTGAATTCATTTTCCACTTTCTGAATAACAAGTTTAGTTTCTTCAACATCGCATGTCAATTTGTTATTATATTTTATTTTATTTTGCGATTGGGATGAATTGCCAGAAAAATCTGCACCTGTCCCGTCACGACGAATCGGGTATTTATCTGATAATAATAGATTAAAGTGTTCAACCCATGACCGCCCGGGCATACATGCGAGTGATCTCTTGAACACCGTTGCCCGATATCGGGAATTTATATCCTTACGCCAATATATTTCTTCTGCCTTTGGATCATAAAACCTGTATTCCGCTGTAATTTTACTTACATGATGGAATTGATAAAACTGAGATAGTTGTATCCAGAAGTCCCAGTCTTCAAAATAATCCAATAATTCACAGAATTCTGAAACCTGAGAAAGAACTTTTCTTTCAAAAAGCACGCTCATTATCGGAATATATTTAAAAAAAAGGAGCAAGACAGAATTGAAATCGTAATTATATACAACTTCTTCATGAACCCGATTATCCAAAAATTCAGGCGACCCCTTAAAGTATACATTTTTAATACTGGAATAGACGACTTGTTTATCACTCCCATAACAGCATGATACCAATATTTCCAGATGTTCCGGATACAAAATATCATCGTCATCTAAAAAATTTATATATTGCCCTTTGGCTGCATGCAGTCCCGAATTGGCCGCTGCCGCCCGTCCTTTATTTATTGAATGCGCAATGTAGGTTATTGGTACCTCTTGAACGACTGCCTCTGCTAAACCTTTTACATCAATGCCCCCATCATTTACCAGAACAATCTCGAAATTACGATAAGTCTGATGAACAACCGACAATAAGGCATTTGTCAACAACTCAGGCCGGTCTTTTGTCCGAATGATAACAGATACCAGCGGGCCGATTTCGGTGATTGCAGGAATCAGCTTTTGCAAGCCCTGCTGGTAAACCGTAATAAAGCTGCTTTTTCTGAGGACATCAGCAGGCAGTAGATAAAACGCTTCAGCATAAGTCGAATTTTTCGGTAATGTTAATGACCTGAAACGATTCAACCCTTTTGAGATATCTTTGTAATCTATTTCTTTTAACTGACTCTGGTATTCATCTATAGCAGCGAATTTTTTTTCAGAAACAGCCGTGATATCCACAATACAATTCGGATTCACAAGTTGATTGACTTCATAAAAAGCAATATCAAAATCACCTATACAGCTCTTCACCGCATTACAGATTAGAAAATGTGCGGCCCGATGATCTGGATGAAAATCCAATGCCGAGGGGGCATAAATTAAATCTGGTTTAAAATTGTTTATGGTTTCGATAATTTGATAAAGCGCATTGTGTGCTCCGCCAAGCTGCCTGTCTTCAAAATTTAAAAATACAACCTGTTCAATGCCAAGAATCCTGCATGCCCTGATTGTTTCATCACGCCTGATTGCAATATAATCATTTCTGTCTGTGGTGCCTTGAGTCTCTCCGGCAACACCATTTGTTAATAGTACAACTTCAATTTGATCACCCGCAACTGCATGTATTGCCAGGCTTCCGCCGCATGCAAGCGTCTCATCGTCCGGATGCGGCGCAAAAACAAGCACCCGATTCCCGGTTAAATCACTTGAGTGATAGGGTATAAGTTGATTTTCGGATATCATTTAACAAGTATCTTTATAATAATTTCAAATTAAATGTGCACGCGTAAAAAAGTATTCAGATGGCTACGATAAAAGTTCCATATGCAAGGCGCAGTTATTTTTCAGACAAGAAATAATACATATAGTAGGCTTTAGTCATCGTTTCGGCCAGCACAATGTCATTCCGGCATGTTTCCCCGATAGAAACATTCGAGGACAAGCTTAGCGGAATCTATGTTCGGAATAGCACATAACTGGATTCCCGATAGAAACATTCGGGAATGACAAACCTGCTTTGGCCGAAACGATGATCAAGGCCCATATAGTATCTTGAGTGACCGAAAAATTGCTGCAACGCAGCAGATGGGACTTTTATCGTAGCCATCAATTAAATTTCCCAGGAATGATCCATATTAACCCAGCCATACGTATCCGCCTTTTTTTCTATCTCTAATTCATTTGATACCTTATAATCATATATATGCATCGCATGCTCATCCAATATAAATGCAAATGCCTTATAAGCCCCATTTATAAGATTTATCTTCGGAAGCCTTACTGTCACAGTCTTGATGCCATTTGTTTCAATTGGCAAATATTCATCACCTTTTGTTGAAACCCCGAAAACAGTTTCTCCGGAAATAGAATCAAAACCAATGCCAATATGGAATATGGTCGGGCATTGACTTTCAATGATGAGCACTATTGATAAATCATCCCCGTATTTCGCCGTAGTCCTTTCAGAACCATCCTGCTCAATCACCTTTATCGAATTTATCTTAATCGGTGACTTGCGAATATTTGATTCTGGATACGGGTTATTCTCCTGTTTTTTCTTACTCCACTTTTCGTATGCCATTACCACGTTATCAGTAAATCCTAGTTCCATGATTTTCCCCTGATGCAGCCACATGACACGATTACATAACTCAGAAACAAAGTACAAACTATGACTGCAGAACAGGATTGTTTTATCCGCCTCACGGAATTTCATCATTCGATCAACACATTTTTTTTGAAAATGCTGATCCCCGACACTCAGCGCTTCATCGATGATCAGGATATCCGGATTTACACTTGTAGCGATTGAAAAAGCCAGTCGAACATACATTCCGGAAGAATATGTTCTTACCGGGCGATCAATAAAATCCTGAAGTTCTGCAAAGTCAATAATGTCTTGTTCAATACTTTGAATTTTTTCATGTTTTAAACCCAGAAGCGTCGCATTTAAATATATATTTTGACGACCGGTAAATTCAGGATGAAATCCGGCACCTAGCTCTAACAAAGCCGCGACCTGACCTTTCATGGTAAAATGTCCCTCCGAAGGACGAATCGTTCCTGCGAGCAGCTTCAGCAGGGTGCTTTTTCCAGCGCCATTATCGCCGATAATTCCAAATGTCTCATGGTTTTTGACTGAAAAGGAAATATCTTCCAGGGCAGAAAAGACCTGATGATATTGACGACGGAACAGAACTTCCTTTAACCGGTCAGACGGCTTCGCATAAAGACGATAACTTTTGCTAACATTTTCAGCAGTTATGGCATACATAATCTAAAATAGTTTTCTCTCATATACATAAATTTCAAAATAAATCCGCATCCGCCATGGAGTAATACATATTCTGAGACCCCCAGTCCCACGGCAGGCATGGCGAAAAGCTCCGTCCGGTAGGAACAAACCCGAGCGGTTCGGGCTGAACATCAAATCCGCATGAAACAAGAATATTATTTAAAAAATGATTTGCCGGCAACCAGGTCTTTGCTTTTTTAATATTCTGTTTAATAAACTCAGCAGCCATTATTGCCATAAAATCCTGAACCATTGCAAGAGACGGCGGCATTAATAAATCAACCATTATCAGCGTATCTTCATCTTGCGCAAACGCGGCATATCCAATGAGTTGAGAATCCGGGTTTAAAGCATAGCCGTATATCTTGTATGAATGTATCGGGTTCATCTGAAACCGCCATTTCAAAAACTGCTTATCCCGTATTACCGAAAACGGAAAATATTTTTGACATTCAGGCCATATATCTTTGCCAACATCATCTATATTTGAAATTCTTGTAACACACCCACGGGAATGGTCGTTTTCTGACAAATCCTTTATGGTGACAGATAAAAACTGAACCCCTCCGCTTAATTCTCTATACTCCAAGTACTTACGCCCAATATCAAAGTGATACATTCCCGGAAATCCATAAAAAAGAACAGCCTTTTGAGGACCACCAAAATATGCAATAAAAGCCTCTACCGTCTTGATGAACAATCCGGTTTTTCGATAATCCGGATGCGACATAATGTCGGAAAGATGAATTATTTCTAGGGATTCGCCATCCATATTGGCACGATAAGGGATTCCGCTATACATTACAACCACTTCACCAGTTTCCTTAACACACAACAATATCCGGTTGCCATATGGATTTTTCGAATATTTCCATTGCCAATAATCCCTATTAATATCTTTACCAAACACGGTTTGCCAAAGAGACAACACGGCATCTTCATCTTCAGCTTGATATGGGCGAATAATATACTTCTCTGATTTTATAATTAGTTCTTTGTCCATTTCCATAAGTTCACTGACTCAAAATGTTCTTGACGTGCCCGGGCATAATAAGTTCCGGGAGACAATCTTTTCCAGGCATCCGCCGGAAATTCAAAACGATATCCATTAATGCAGGCTTGGGCGAATGGAATAAATAACGGATCGGTTCCGACTTCAAAAAAAAATTTCCCCTTGAGAGTATTTAGCTTTTTATCAAGTTCAAAAGCAGGGGGAGCTATAATACTCCCCATCTCGATGAAATCATGAGAAATTTTTGGATGATCAATATAAGGCATTGGATGATACATTGCTTGATTGTCATAATATTTTTTGGAAAAAAGATCCCAGGACGTCTGCATGGCGCGCATTTTTTTTCGGCTCGGCTCGGGAGACTGATTATAGTAATGAATGGCTTCAGCCTGCGGGACACATAGTGGGTTAACGCCTTCAAGCAGAGCCCTTGCACAAAGATCCGTATCTTCAAAATATAAAAAAAAACGTTCATCGAACAACTTATTCCCCATCGATCGAACCCAAGATGCATTTATCAGTAAACAAGCTCCGGACAGAAAGGGTTCGAAAAAAGGTTCCGTTGACTTCCAAAACCGGTCATGACGGATTTGCCAATAAAATGTATGTATCTTGGCATCCAGTGTATAAGTGTCAGCACATGCCTGCCCTGCATGAAACCACAACGAACCACCTGTGGCCGGGGGGAGACGCAGTTGACAATTATCATCCAAGTAAAATCGGGGGCCGACAAGTGGCGATCGATGAGAAACAGCAGCATTCACAAGATGTTCCAGGCAGTCTGGCTTTAACCTGACATCCGGATTGATCACCAAAATCCATTCCGAATCAACAGAAGGGATGGCCTGGTTTACAGCGGCACCGAATCCGATGTTTGATTCATTTTGAATTAACCGGAGTTTTGCGAATTCATCGCTGAAACTTTTGGGTATATCGTGACTATTGTCGACAGCTATAATTCGAGTAACAATGGGCATCGCCTCCAATTGCTGAATCAGGCCGCGGGCCATCTTTTGCGTTTTATAATTAACCATCACCACGGAAATTTTCATTGTTTCTGAGCTCTTATAATAATTTCTACCGTTAAAAGGTGTTCCAGGTCGCCATACCCCTTATCCAGCATATCTTGAATAAATTGATTTCCGGCCGGGGTGGGCGGTGGCTGAACACGATCGATCGAGTCAATAGAAAAACCGGCATCTTCAAGTGCCTTACCGATATCATTTTCTGTAAACCACCGGATATGCGTAATACATTGCGGTCCCCACGGAATATATTGAAACCGGCCCTGAATTAAATCCTGAACAATCGCCCAGTGCCCGGCATTGGGTACACTCAATACAATATAGCCCTTTGGATTCAGCATTGAACATAAGGAATCCAGTATTTGCCATGGATTTTCAAGATGTTCGAGCAACTCACCACAATTAATTAAATCAACCGGGTATGGGAGGTCAAGAGAATCCACGGAACAAACAAATACATCATCATAGTACTGACGAGCGGCTTCGGCCATCACGGGATTTATTTCCACACCTGCCAGAAAAACATCCGGCCGATGAATTTTTAAACATTTACCGTATCCCCCCCTGGCACACCCGACATCAAGAATACGAGAGACTCCCGGTGGGACTAACAAAACCAGGTCTTCGCGTGAAGAATCGAATATATTGAAAAACCGATGGAGCATGGCACCAGAATCCACCACCTGCTCTCCATCTATATATTTATCCAGCCTCAAGACAGGCAGATCGTTCGTCAGGTGCTTAATGGACGCATTTGAATAAAGAATGCATCCCGGATCAAGTTGCGCAACGGACAGTGCAGCAGATTCAGAACCTGAAGAAAATAAGTGAGAAACTTCTAAAAAAGTATTAATATTGTGATATGAATAATCCATTTTCGCCTGTTGCTCTTTGTACAGGCTATCATTAAAGACCGGACCACAGGCGGAATATTCATTGTTTAATGTATTTTGCAGGTGTTCGACTGCATTGTTATTGAGTACAATCAAAGGATCTGTGATGATAAGCAAATCATCATTTGCTGGGACCCGGTTTTGTATCATGCTCAACAGTTCATCCTCGGCATAATCTACCCAAAGATTCAATGAATCCAAGGACTGACATAATGTCTGGCTTTCTTTTCGGCAAAAATCATACGCAAAATGCATTTCAAAAATCTCTGGCGGTTTAAATTTCGGCCAGAGAATAGATATGCTTCTTTTTGAGATTGTCATTATAAATTATTATCCGCACAAACCATAATTAATGAATAGACACTTTCAATTCTTTTGCAGGTGACAAAAAAGACTCAGCTATCTTTTCAATGTTTTCGGCGACCTTATCACTATTGAATCGATTCTGAATCACCTGGACCCCACGTCGACTGATCCGGATATATTCTGATCTGTTATTTAAAATACCGCTGGCGCACGCTGCAATAGCGGCCGGCGAATGAATATCAACAAAGCAGGCATAATCGTGCGTTGAATCAAAGCTTAAATAAGACGGAATTTTTGTCAATACAACGGGAATACCGCAAGCCATTGCTTCTGCGGCGGGCAAACCAAAGCCCTCTTCAGGAAGTGACGGTGCCAGCAAAAGGTCCGTTTTCATAAATAAAGAAACCATCTGACGAGGAGGAAGTTTAACATAGGATTCATCGACCGGCGTAATGCGCTGTTCTTCCACTGTAACAGGAAATAATGAAGCCCGGATAACTCGGATGTGACTAAATTCCTTTCTTAAAATTGCTACCGCCTTCAGTGCATCAGCAATCCCTTTACATGAAATCATATAATCACCGACCACCATAATGTTAATCGGCATAAACCGGCGCAAAAAATTTGGGTACCCATTTTTAATATATATTCTGCGAGGTGTAAAAAGTGATGTATCAACAATTTGACCGACTTTAAATACCGGGAATTGATCGTTACCAAAAATTTCACAAAGCCGTTCCGACAGCCATTCACCCACAGTGATTTTAGGGACTCGTTGACGGTATGCAGATACAATATCCGGATGAGCAGTTTTAAGTTCTGGAATATCGCCTTCATACCCCTGACACAAATGTAGAATAACCGGTGCTGCCAGACGAATCCCTGGATCAATTGTTGTCCAGTAAGTACAGATAACCACATCCGGTTCGTCCCCAGCGGGAAACGGTATATCCAGGCGATCCACAAAATCAATTTCCAGTGGATACGAATACCAGCCGGAATCCCCCTTTAATGAACGGATTGCAACCCGATGGCCTCTTTTAATCAGGGCCCGTACCTGGTCAAAAACAACACGAACGCCCCCGCCCAGATCAGCCGATTCCAATAAATAACAAAAATTCATAAAATAGTTGAAACCTGTTAAAGTACATCACCAAATGCGCTTTTTGATCGCATAAAAAACCAGGTGCCAATTGCATAGGTGAACAACGACATTATTCCAATACCGACTGCCAAAGGTAAATCCATCTGTTGCTGCAATAAAACCTGCCTGTAGAGATTGATAAAATCCCACATGGGATTAATCACCATGAGCTTCTGAAAAGTTTTCGGCAGCAAAGAAACAGGATATACGATCGGAGTAAAATAAAACCAAACCATCAAAATTATCACCAAAAGCTCCTTAATATCCCGAATAAAAACGCATAATGCCGCCAGCAAATTCGAAATGCCCCAAGTAAATATTATTTGGGCTACAATCAGATACAACATTCCTATCCATATAAAATGGCAATAGCCAAAGGCGATTAAAGATAAAAGGAAACAAACCATTCCGATGCCGTTAATAATAAACGAGGAAAAAACCACACTTGCAGGAAGGAGTTCCACCGGAAACACGACTTTTGTGATCAGCTGGGAATTTTCAACCATTGACACTGCTGATCGGGAAAGACTTTCGGCAAACATAAACCATGGGAAAAAGCCGGTCAAAAAATATATCGTAAAATTATCCGTTCCGGATTCCGCCTGGCTGACGGTCACCCGTAAGACGATGGAAAATATGAACCAGTAGGTGATAATTGTTGCCAGCGGGTTAATAATAACCCATAAATTACCGCCCATGGATCCGATAAATCGCCCCTTGATATCTCTAATAACAAATTCCTTGAGAAGATACCGATGACTCCGGATGGATGCGATAGAGGCCATGATTAAGCCTATGACTGACAACTCTTTGGGAACTGACATGCCAGATATCCTTTTGCTGTAAATCACGTTTTAAAAACCGAATAAATATACCGTGTGATTACCCGCAATTCTCATGGAGAATTTATATAGGTCAACCACATAAAAAATTACAAAAAAAAACAACTTTCACCACTTTTTACATAGATGCCTTATTGCCGGTATGTTAAAAAATGACCTGGGATACACAACGATATTCCAGATATAGATAACTAAATTTTTTACGAAATACATTCAATGGGACTGATTTATCCAAAAATCAACAATAGAAGATGATCCGCGTCCCTTTACCAGCCGCATTAAGCCGGGCGTTTTTTTACCCTGCCTAAAAAAATGGATTGGTGACCTGTCGCCAGGTCACCAATCCATGCTTTACTAAATATTAAATATACATCTTTTGTGATGAAGATCAGTTTTACACCTATCCTCATCCGTTTTGGGGCATCTGATTAAAATTACTCTACAATCGTGCCATACCGATATACGTCAGCCGGATCATATGCGCCGTATTTTAAGGACAGGCCGTCAGCACCAAGGTTTGCGCTCATAGGGATTACAGGAACACCCTTAAATTCTACTTCACTCACATTGTCTTGAGCTAATCCAACTGTATATGGAGAATCTGCAACATCGCCGAATTCAAACAAAGCCCAGCCTTCGTCATAAAAAGAAATTGAAGAATCAAGACCTACAACTGAAATATTGACTTCATCACAAAACTCTCTTGTTTGACTTCTAGGGACCGGTGAAAAAATCGGACTCGAAGATTGAGGGGTATTTTCCTCTAAGTCAAAGGGATAAATCCCATATGGAACACAAAAGTCCGGTGAAAGATTATCGCGAAAATACTCTGAACCTAAGCTATCAATGCTTACGTCGCAGTCAGTATTAACTTGGGATTGCTTGGTCGGAAAGGTAAATATAAAGGCGGTAATATTTTGGCCATTATTGTAATATGGCATGAAGACATTATCTTTAGCGATTGCGGCTTCAATTTCGGCAGCTGAATTCCGACAATCTTGCCCAAAAAAGGTATATCTTCCAAGTTCCAGCTCGGAGGTGACATCGTAGTCTTGCAATACAACTGCGTTTTCCGTGGCGCTAAGACCCAATGTCGGCAACATGATTTCATAAGAACCGGTCAAAATATTAGCTGAATTGAATATTCCTGGATTAAGATTACCTTGTGCACCATACGCCTCGAGAATAGCAGACTTCGGAATGGGTCCGCGGTCGAAGTCAGTACCTGCTGGGGCCAAGTAGTTCAGCTGGCTTCTGGTCACAATCCAACTATCAAAAACGGTCACATACCCATAGACTTCTTCATCACAAGGATTGTCCACTAATGTTTGGTTCAAAGGGACTTCATCTCCCCATGTGGCAACACTTGACCTTACACTGTCATCATCGCTGTAAATTCTAACAACACCATTGTCATTATAAATTTTGGCTGTCCACTCGTCATTCGGGGACAGATAGATAAAAAAGTCCAACAACTCCTGGGAGTTTTTACCACCGTTGATAACCACTTTTGCGACTGTTGAATAGTCTCTGCTTGTGTTAATAACATTAATTTTAGCTTCCCACCCGGTACCGTCCGCAAGATACACCGGAAAAATAAGGGCATCCCCGACCATGCCAGGCGCTTCAGTTACCCAATCAGGTACAAGAGTGCCATCATTAACTACATAATCTGCAGAAAATGACCACGCGGTTCCGGTCATTGCAACAATCATTACCGCAATCATTAAAATCTTTTTCATTTGTTCCTCCTTAACATTCTGTTAATAATTATTATGCTTTCACTTTATCGTTTGTTATGTGCTTATTTCTGGTAATGATTATTCATTATTCATAATCACACCTAATTTTTTTGTTAATTTTCACCTCCCTCCCCTTAACTTCGTATCCATTAATTTTTGTCAAATTTAAAAAAACTTTGTTATTTTTATCATTCATAGACAATCGGGAAAAAAAACGGATCCCGCATGGCATGAAACCATTCTCCTTCAATTCGTATCCACTTGTCTCTGATGGAACTGGAAGGCCCGTTGTCTGATTTTGTTTTTAAAAAAAAGTTACAGTCAATATGAGTTAAGTCGGAACTTTTTTTTCCAACGTCATTGATCACTATTTTCTCCAACGTATTATTTTTGGTCCGTCGCACATAGAGTTCGTATTTTTCAATAGATACCTGATCCTTAAATTGCGGGGCTTCCATGCTATATGTCTGTTGAATGTTACCAGTATATCGTAAAGTCCAGTATTTGCAAAATGCATCTTCTAATTTTTGATCCGGCCATTGATTCTCCGTATCCTCTGCATAATCAATGGTTATTCCGCATCGCGACGGTGAGGGTCCCCCAAGACTTGCATGAGTTGAACATCCGGAAATAATAACGGGAAACGTAATATAGAAAAACAATAATGTCAATTTAAAATAAGATATTCTCATGGTTTTCAAGTTTAAAATACTTTTATTCATTTGTTAAAATACAAACATCTTTAAATTTATTGCGATTCTGAAATGATTTGAAAGAATCTTTATAAATTGTCTGATTATCTACTGTCACAACCCGCATTTCATATGCTTTTCCCTGTTCGAACGCAAACTGAAATCCACATAGCGGACCTGTATATATGACACCCGAAAACAAATCAACCGTTTGATCGTTTACATCTATAGTTTTATTTTCATCATCTATCTCGACTGATTCAGTTATCGCCATCTGTCGCCCGATCTTTTCTTTAACAGATTTCATCATCGTTTTTTGCGCTTCCGATTCGGCAATGTCCAAGTGTCCCACAACAAATTGCCGTTCAATTGTCGGCCGAGCACCTACAATTATCGCCGACCAAACATTTCCCTGCTGATTTTCAACCGGAGAATAGTCAATGGAAATTCCAATTTCAGTAATTGTGTCATTAAATATCATCTGAATGTTATCCGGTTTATTTTCGAAAAGCTCGCTCTCTATCAAATGTCGAAAAAATTTCGTTGCAGCCTGCAAGGGAATCATATCCGGATCTTCATCATAAAATGACATGCAGATCCCAACCGTTGCCTCTTCTTGATATTCAGTGTCTAAAGAAACATCTTCACCAATAACTTTCATAGTGAAACTATTATCGGATATTACGGCTTTCGTTTCATTCGCAATCTCCGCTTGCACCTGCCGGGATATATCATGGATATTCATATTCCATGCCAATGGTGGCAACCCGATGAAAAGTTTCCAGGCATTTTCTTTTCCCATGGAAGCTGCCGCATCCTGAAATCTTGTATCAGCGATTGCAACAGCTTCGTCCGGCTGAATTCTTGCGGCATTAATTGAATGAAAAAGCAGTCGTTCAGCCGCGTATCGATCGGTTCTGCTGCCTCCAAAATCACATACCCCGAGATATGCGTTAAACGTTTGATTCCCAAGTGTATATGCTCCTTTTGCGATACTCACGCCGATCTCGGACATTGCCGGATTCAATATTACCCAGGGTCTTTTTCTTAATGGATCAAGTTCCTGGTCAAACATTTTTTTAAACATCGCCCATACGGCTTCTTCCGAATTAATCAGGTTGTAAAACCCGATCATTCCCAGTGTCTCTCCACTGAACTGGACGCGATACCCAGCCGCCTGCATCCTGTCAATAGGTTTTCGACCATCAATGGACTGATAAGCGAAATATTGATTATCAATCATATCCCGGCTGTGATAACCTGCGGAATATTGAAGTTTTTTATTATGAACCACCGGTGGCAGGCCGTATGAAAGTATTAATTTTTTATCGGAAAAATCCTTGATAACCTGTTCCGGATCTTTTCCAATTAGAGCCGCCATTTCCAAAGGATTTTTCCGGGCCTGGTTAATCAAACTCTCAAGATAGGCGTTTTCGTCGAATACTGCACTCTCTTGATTTTCCGCTATTTCCGCTGCAAATAAACGATTACCGAAACAAAACGGTATCAGTAAGAACCCGTAAAATAAAACGGCAATGATCATTTTTGCA
>JAQIBZ010000019.1 GCA_027858815.1 Desulfobacteraceae bacterium | reverse complement strand
GTATATTATATAATACGTACATTTTAAAAGTCAAGAAAAAAGCACGGTTTTTTAACTAAACCGTGCTTATGGAGTTGTTTTTGGACTTAAAGTGTGCGCTTTATCCGATTTTCAGGATTAAATGGTAAAGTTGATCTTGATACAATTCGAGAAGCAGGTGGAGGCAGGAAACCGATTAAAAAAAATCCCGGAAGTAATTGAAAAAATCGAAGAATTAATGAAATATGAAACAGCTGGTGATCCTATGAGTGATTTAAAATGGACACGAAAAACTACAGCAAAAATTGTAGATGCGTTAGCAATAATCGATATCACTGTCAGCAAACCAACAGTTGGAAAAATTTTGAAAAATTTAAATTTTTCGCTTAAGACCAATGTTAAAGCGATTGCAAATGGCGGCAAGCCAAGAACAAAAAAACAAAACGAAGATCGTAACAATCAATTTGAATACATCAATAACATGATAATCAAATTTGCAAAAAGTAGAATGCCGGCAATCAGCGTCGACACGAAAAAGAAAGAGCCAATTGGGAATTTCAAAAATCCTGGAACAAGATATAAACGTGAAGCAGATTTAACAAATGATCACGATTTTTTAACATATGCAACAGGGATAGCGGCATTATACGGAGTATATGATCAACAACAAAATAAAGGATTTGTTTCAATAGGAAAGTTCATCAAGGAAGGAAAAACAATATTATCCGGTGACACACCAGAATTTGCTGTTGAATCTATTGAAAGGTGGTGGGAAAATGATGGCTTTGAAACATATCGAAATCAAGATAATTTATTAATAGTAGCGGATGCAGGAGGAAGTAATGGTCACAGGCCTCATATGTGGAAGGTAAAACTTCAAGAAATATTGTGCAACAAATACAAGTTTAATGTAACTGTATGTCACTATCCACCAGGAGCTTCAAAATGGAACGCGATTGAACATCGTTTGTTTAGCGAGATCAGTAAAAATTGGAGAGGCACACCATTAACCAGCTATGAAACAGTTCTTAAATACACAAAGCGCACAAAAACAAAAACCGGCCTGAAAGTTAATGCGATATTAGTTGAAAAACAATATGAAAAAGGGATGAAAGCCTCAAAAGATGATTTAGAAAAATTAAATATTGAGCGACATGAAGTTAATCCTTTATGGAATTATACCCTTTACCCAAAATGACCAGAAAAAGTACATTTTATTTTTTTCCGAACCCTTATTCCGCCGTTTTATGCGGATCTTCCGGAAACATTTGATGAAATCTGTGATTCCGAGAAGAGATACATAAAGGCATTTTTGACAAATCCCATGAGGACTCAATTGTTTTACTTTGGAAAAGCTTTTTTCAATATTGCAATAAGGGGGGCAAGAAGCGGGTAGGGGATCAAGTGAGTAATGGTGGATGCGCTTCGCTTATCCACCCTACGGATTTTCCTTTGACGAGCATATCCTGCATTGCGGTTTTATGAGCCATTTCCAAATGGATACTGCTCATCGGTTCAACTATCCGCGTTTATCCACGCAGGTCTGCGGCTGATTTATTGTTTAAATAAATACCGGAAAAATATTATTGTTCACGCAATAGCATGTCATGAGTGCCGATCGCTCGAAAAACAACCGTGTTTTCTTCAAAATGGAAAGTAAATCGATATTTCATGGTCACGGATCCTTCCCATTTATTCTTTGTACCCTGAATTTTCTTGATTCGGAGAGACGGATGGAGCATATCGTTAAGCAAAAGTTCCAGTTTTTCATTAAACGCCTGTTGGATTTTTTTTGGAAGGGCCTTATATTGTTTTTTAAACGGTTTGCTGAAACGGTAAGCATCTATTCGTTTAACCATTCTATCCCTTCTTCGGCAGAGTGAAAGGTCGGGGATGTTTCTTCTCGTTCAACGGCTTTATCTGACTCTTTTTCTAATGTCTGCCATTCGTTGGTCCAAAACCAACCCTGAGAAGGGTCAATAAGTTTTCGTGGCTTCAGAACCGCTTGTCCGTTTTCGATGTCAATTTCTACATAATCGCCGGTTGATATTTTAAGCGTTTGAAGTATTTTTTTAGGTATTCGAATTTGTCCTTGAGGACTTATTTTCATTATCGTATTCATGACTTCTCCTGTTACAATTAAACTTTTAAACAAATAATATATAGTTTTTTCTTTTGTGTCAAATTATTGATTAAAGCAATGGCCAGGTAAAAGAATCAGCATTTTGCTTATTCCACAATTTAATATTTTCCCTTTCAGGATTTACCCAAAGCCGCAACGTATCGCTGATATAAAAGAGATAACTCATTGATGTGCAGCAATCCCGGCAAATGTTTAAATTAGGTTTGAATTTTTAAAATGCTTGGTTTCAGAGAAAAATTACATCATATCATCCGACTGGATCGCGCCATCCGTTTTGTCTGGCAGGCAGGGGCAATCTGGGTTCTTTGTTCAGCCGGTCTTGTGCTGTTGCAGGGCGTCCTGCCGCTGGCCGGTCTGTATTTGATGAAACTGATTGTTGATGCAGTAACTGCCGCTGTCGGCGCAGTTGACCCCGTGGCCGCCTTCCGTGAGGTGTTTTTTTACATTGCTTTGGCTGGCGGTCTGGCTGTACTTCAGGCATCGTTACAGGCAGTTTCCGGATTAATCCGGGAAAATCTGGGGCTGACGGTCAGCGATCGGATGTATGATGTTTTGCATGCTAAATCGATTGCTGTTGATCTGGATTATTACGAGAATCCAAAATATTTTGATACCCTCCATCGGGCTCAGCGGGAAGGCCCGTTTCGGCCTACTCAAATCGTTAACACTTTGATGGGGCTGGGGCAAAGCAGTATATCACTTGTTGCTATTGCCGGGTTGCTGCTTTCATTCCATTGGGCCATCTCCCTGATTTTATTAATCGCTGCCGTCCCGGGCATATTTGTCCGCATGAAATTTTCCAGGATCATGTTTCACTGGCAGCGGGCAAAAACCCCTGATGAACGAAAGGCAATGTATTATAACTGGATTCTGACCGGCAATGCCCATGCAAAAGAAGTGCGGCTGTTTGGTATTGGAGATGAAATATCGGATCGGTTCAGTCAGGTGCGACGTGTATTGAGACATGAAAAACTGTCCATCTCCCGCAAAAGAATGTTTGCGGATTTTATTGCCCAGGCATTTGGTTCTCTGGCGGTATTTGGCATGTTTGCCGTAATTGCCTTTCGTGCGGTTACAGGGGCGATCTCCCTGGGTGATATGGTGATGTACTATCAGGCGTTCCAGCGGGGGTTGGGATATTTGCGAAGTGTGCTGAGAGGGTTGGCGGACTTGTATGAAAACAACCTGTTCCTTTCCTATTTGTATGAATTTTTAGATGTCACACCGCAGATCAGGGAACCGGTTGATTCGTTGCCGGTGCCTCTACAGGCGAATTATGGCGTTTGTTTTGACAGAGTCTGGTTTGGTTATCCGAATACGGAAGCCATGGTGCTAAAGGATATCTCATTTATTATTAAACCTGGTGAGGTTGTTGCTATAGTGGGTGAAAACGGCTCCGGTAAAACTACGCTGGCCAAGCTGCTATGCCGGCTTTATGATCCTGCCAGAGGACAAATTACCCTTGAAAATATCGCGCTTGACCGGTTTAAACCGGAATCGTTGCGCCGGGAAATCAGTGTGATTTTTCAAGATTTTGTTAAATATAACCTGACCGTGGATGACAATATCCGTTTTGGCAATATTGATTTGCCTGTGACCGATACGGAACCTATTCGGCAAGCCGCCGTAAAAGCAGGTGCCGACCGGATTATTAAAACGCTTCCGAAAGAATATCAAACTATATTGGGAAAACTTTTTAAAGATGGCGTGGAACTCAGTATCGGCCAATGGCAGATGATTGCCCTGGCGCGGGCATTTGTTCGTAATTCACGAATAATTGTGCTGGATGAACCCACCAGCAGTCTGGATCCAAAGCGTGAATATGAAATATTTGGCCGTTTTCGGGATTTGATTAAAGATAAGAGTGCTGTTCTTATCAGTCATCGATTCTCCACAGTTAAGATGGCGGATCGAATTTTAGTGCTTAAAAACGGGCGACTGGTGGAGCAGGGAGCTCACAAGGATTTGATGGATAAAAACGGATATTATGCGGATTTGTTTAAAAAACAATCGGAATGTTATCAAATGGATCAATAAGCATAGTGATTTAATAACTTGAAAGTCGGATAAAGCGTACACTATTTGGTGTCCACGCCCAAGTACTTCAAGAAGAGCCTGTCTCTGGCCACTGATTCGGTGGACCATCGATAGCTGCCCATGACAGTCTGTACCTTTGTGGTTTCA
>JAQIBZ010000003.1 GCA_027858815.1 Desulfobacteraceae bacterium | reverse complement strand
TTAAGATTATGATGATGATTAAGATTATGAAAATGGAGTATTGGTATCATCAATTCAGTAGACCATGCCCTCTGGGCTTAACCCAATGCCTGGCCCTTTGGGTCAGGATTTTTATTTTTACGGAAATCTTTAATTTGCTTAACATAATGAACATCGATAAAATAGTAATTTTACCGGGATAATCTTTTGAGGGTGGGATATGCTGATGAACGATAAGAATACCATCGATATACCGCAAGTGGATATTGTTTTATGGGGGGCCACCGGATTTGTCGGCAATGCGTTTGATGCACAATTATGTGAAAAATTTTTCAAGTTTAAGGCGGGCATTATATAAGGAGTAAAAAAGATGACACTACAGGAACAGATCAAAAAAGACCTGATGCAGGCCATGAAGGCCAAGGATGAAGTGAAAAAAAATACCCTGCGGGTGGTTATGGGTGAATTCGCACGGGCTGAAACAAAGGCGATTTCGGATGATGACGTGGTAAAAGTTTTGAAAAAACTGGCCAAATCGGAGCGGGAAACCCTGGCACACTCCGGCCAGCCGGCAGACTCCCGGTATATTAAAATTCTGGAATCGTATCTGCCGCAAATGGCTTCTGATGATGCGCTTCGTCAATGGATCGACGGCAACATAGATTTTTCCGCATATAAAAATAAAATGCAGGCCATGAAAGATATTATGGGGCATTTCGGCTCTACCGCTGACGGCAGCCGTGTCAAAGATATTCTGCAGAATTTGTAAGAGCCTTTTTTAACCTTCAGCAATGCTGATAAAGCAAAATCAATTTTTTCAAAATTTGACAAACTCGTAAGTCGATTTCTGATGGCAAAGTAAAAAGCTCCACCAAATATTATAAAATCGGCGAGGCGCGCAAATCCTGAGTGATGATTTGTACTTAGCGTACCATGAAGAAACGAAGGATGCAGCGCAACAAAGAATTTGGACTTTTTACGAAGCCGTCAAAATTTAAAACGCTCAATTTAGATAAGACAAACCGTCTGTATGAATGGTGATCGGATGCAAGTCAAAAAATGTGCAAAATGCAATGAAGTAAAACCGTTGAATGATTTTGAAGAAAATCAATACAGCCCGGACGGACGTTATTTGATCTGCAAAATTTGCTTTGATAAGCGTTTGAAAACATCAATTCACAAACCTGAACCGAAAGTTGAAAAGCCAAAACCGGTGAAAGCAAAAGCTGCCGCTTCGGGTGCCGAAAGGGCAAAAAAGCCGACGATACCGCAACAACCGGATTGGACGGTTGAACCGATAATTACAAAATCAGAATTAAAAAATGATGACCAGCAGGCAGAAAAAATCAGGCAGGCGCAGCGGGAAATTCTTTCTGATGCAAAAGAGGTTTCACTTCAGGCCCAGGGATTGCTGCCCAAGCTGAGAAAGTGTAGCGGCTGTAAAAAAGTAGAGCCGGCGGACAAAGCCCCCATAGTGCCGCCAAAGCCGGTCCAGGCATGGTTTTGTGAAGATTGCATAAACAATAGAACCCATGCCTATGCTGGAAAAGGATACCTTGTGCATGATTTTTGGGGGAGGGTATACAAGGTCTCAAAAATAGTGGATAATGAAGTGGTACGGGGTGTTGTGAAAAAAGGGAACGGTAGCTGGAGTAAGCGCAAATTTAATATTCATGGCCATTGGTTGACCAAAAAACCGATTTAACCGGCTGTTAAGAATGAGTGATCATGACAGATAATAATGATTTTAAACTGGGGCTTGCATTGTCCGGCGGCGGTTTCCGGTCCGCCCTGTTTCATGTGGGGATGCTGGCCCGGCTGGCTGAGCTGGATCTGCTGCGTAAGGTTGATGTGATATCCTCGGTGTCCGGCGGTTCGATTATTGCCGCTTATTATTATTTGAAGGTTAAATCTCTGCTGGAAAGACCGCCGGAGCCAGGCCAGAATCCGCCGGGACGGGAAGCCTATATCCGTTTGGTAGCGGAAATCGAAGCTGATTTTTTAGCCGCTATTCAGAAAAACATGCTTATGCGCATTTTTCTGGACCCGGTTAAAAATG
This sequence comes from Desulfobacteraceae bacterium, assembly GCA_027858815.1. Taxonomy (GTDB): domain Bacteria; phylum Desulfobacterota; class Desulfobacteria; order Desulfobacterales; family Desulfosalsimonadaceae; genus SURF-3. The sequence continues at coordinate 2,405 of JAQIBZ010000003.1, read as the reverse complement.
CCCGGATGCTGGCGGCAGAATTTTCAAACACAGAGCGGCTGGCCGAGCTGTTAACAACCCATTTTTATCAGCCGATTTTTCAGCCGCAAGAGGCAGGGGTGAAGCACGACCGAATCCTGTTGAAAGATATCCCTATTCGTCCCATTGCCGCTAATCTTGCCGCCGGCACCCGGGTTCCTTTTCTGATTATCAATGCCACCGTTTTGAATACAGGTCATCTCTGGCAGTTTACAAGTGTTTCTGTCGGAGAACAGCAAACTGAGCATAAAGCAGACCATGACATCGGTTTTCTAAGAAAATTTCAAATTAGCAATGACCGGTTGACTATGGAACAGCGTAAAATCCTGTACAATATTACCCTGGGGCAGGCCGTGGCGGCATCCAGTTGTGTGCCCGGTATTTTTGAGCCTCTACAGATCAGAAATCTCTATAATGCCGCCGGAAAACCCCTGATTGTCCGTCTGGTGGACGGTGGTCTGGTGGACAACCAGGGCCTGGTATCTTTGTTTGCTGAAAACTGCAGCCATATCATCTGCAGTGATGCGTCGGATATTTTAAAACCTGAGCATCATCCATCCACACAATTTCTTAATGTAGCCCTGCGGGCAAACGATATTCTGATGGATCGGATTCGCAGCAAAAGTTTAAATGAACTTTTTGCCTATGGTGCCGGACGATTTGCACTATTTGACATGGGCGACCATGAAACCAGGGACCACATATTCCCGGCAGATTCTGCAAAAATGGTCCGTGCCCTGACCCGGGTTCGAACAGCCATGGATGCTTTCACGGACCGGGAGGCAGATACCCTGATGTATTACGGATATCAGTTAAGTCGAAAGGTCATGGAAACTAACGAGTTTGAACTGGTCCGGGAATTGTTGCCGGCAACACGGGGCTGGCGGTTTCTTGAGATTCGTGATCGGTTTTTGAACAATGATGCGCACAGAATGGACCTGCTGCACCATCTGGAAGTGGGTTCCCGTCAGATGTTTAAAGTCTTTTTACTTAACAAAACAATGCCTTATGTGATCCTGCTGCCGTTTCCTGTGATTTTTATATTGCTGACCCTGTACCTGATCAGTCGGATGTCGCCGATGGTTTTCTGGAGCTTGCTGATTCTTTCTTTACTGATACTCGTTTACACCCAAAATCAGAAAATCCTGAAGCTCATGGATAATGTAGCTGTTTTAAAAAGAATCAAGCACCGGATATTAAAGACGATGGTTTCCCTTCGTCTGCCTGAACCGTTTTCATATATTATGGCATTGGCATCGTGGATTCAGCTGCATGTATTTGACCCCCTGTTTCTTGAATATGGCCGGGTCAGAGAAAAAACGGGTAAGCCAGGACCACACCGTCTAAAACGCTGGTTTGGCAGGTGGGTTAAGTGATGGATTCTGAAAACTTTCAAATGAGTCAACATCAGACTTGATTCCATAGCCAAGGCCGGTTAAACAGGAAAAGAGCAATGCAAATATTAATCAAAATATTGTACCCATTCACGGGGTCAAAATTATCAGATTTTCGTAAACCATTGGCTTGTAAGCGTTTATAGGGTGCCGCAGATGCGAGGCGCCGGGCACGAAGACGTACTCGTCGTACTTCAAGTGCCCGGGAACAAAGCAGATGCGGTGCCCTGTGAACGCTTACAAAATATTTAATCCGGTTTGAACAGGTTGCAAATAACCGGTTTTTCACAAAAGGAGTACCTATGAACAATTGTCCCTGCGGATCCGATATTGCCTATACAGATTGTTGTGAACCAATTATTAAAGGAGAGAAACAATCTGAAACAGCTGAACAGCTTATGCGTGCCCGGTACAGCGCTTATGCCGCAAAAGAAACCGATTTTTTGCTTGAATCCCTTCATCCGGATCACCGTGACGGATATGACGAAGAGCAGACGAAAGAATGGGCTGCTGATTCCACCTGGGAAGGTTTGGAAATCTTAGCTACCGAAAACGGCGGCAAAAAGGATGCAAACGGTACGGTTGAATTTATCGCGGATTACACCGTCAAGGGAGAACAACACAAGCATCATGAACTGGCTACATTTCTCAAGCAAGACGATGTCTGGTATTTTTCAGATGGTGCGGCAGTCCCTCCGAAACAGGTCGTCAGAACCGGCCCGAAAATCGGGAGAAATGATCCCTGTCCATGCAACAGCGGGAAAAAATATAAAAAATGCTGCGGCAGATAAGCCCGCATTCATGCATATTGCCAAAATATAATATATCCGGTGTGCTTGTCGACTGTTTGCGACCGCTTTTTTTCGGTTTAAGGGGCCTTGATCATCGTTTCGGCCAAAGCAGGTTTGTCATTCCCGAATGTTTCTATCGGGAATCCAGTTATGTGCTATTCCGAACATAGATTCCGGCTAAGCTTGTCCTCGAATGTTTCTA
>JAQIBZ010000620.1 GCA_027858815.1 Desulfobacteraceae bacterium | reverse complement strand
TAAAAAAAATGGTGGAGGCGGCGGGAGTCGAACCCGCGTCCGAAAACATTCCACAAGGGCGTCTACATACATAGTCTGAAATTTAATTTTCGCGGCTCAAGACTCCTTCAGACCGGATGCTTGAACCACTATCCTGTAAATTTAACCGCACCTGATACAGGCACTCAAGTTTGGCTGTCCTGCTAGTCGACGCCCGTGTCGGAGCCGCAGGAGTTCTCCGACTGGACGGCTTTAACCTAAGCGGCTAATGCGTAGTTATAATCGTCTGCGATTATGTTGTTTCCGCTTGTTTTACGAGTCAGCAGAAAACTCGGTATGCAACCATTGTTTCTTTATCCCCGTCGAAGCCGTTTCGCCCCCTTATTGTTGAAGTTTGTTGAAATACATCGAAAGAAAACTGATGCTATATTAATTTAAATCGTTTTACCACAATAAAATAATGCGCTAAACGGTTTTTGTCAAGATTTCATGTTCCGTCTTTTTTAAGTTCCAATGTTTTTTGTGTGGTCTTACGCTGGTGGGAATTGATCCGGGCCATGAAAAGGGGGTGTCTTTTATCGGCAATGGGGTGTTTGACGGCCGTATGATATCAACGGATGATAAAAATGCCATTGTTGTCGGCCAGGCTCTGCTGGAAAAGTTTGATACCCGAATCGGCCGCAAGCTGATTCTGATGTCGCATGACGAAGGCTGCAGCGCAACTCAGAAATTGAGCTTTTTACGAAGCCACCCCTTAATAACCCGGTGGTTCCTTGTAATCCCCTGCCACCGCATCAATCATCTCGGCAATATCAAGCAATTGCATATCATGCCAGCGGCGGCCCACTATTTGTACGCCGATGGGCATCCCGTCTTTGGAATATCCGGCCGGAATGGTGACTGCCGGGTGACCGGTGGTGTTAAACGGAGCGGTGTAAGCCGCATTTGCCGTCCAGTAATTTAACTGATGTTCACCCACCGGGATTGGGTCATCATATATATTATATCCTAAAATCACATCATCCGGTTCATGGTGTTTATAGGCGGGTTGGGTTGCGACCGGGCAGATAAATACATCCCATTGCATGAGAAATTGTTCAAGGCGAGCGATCAGGATCTCTCTGCGAGAGCATTCTTCGATGAATTTATCATAGGTGGCAGGATATACCATCTGGAGCAGTGGTGATTTGCTTCTTTGAATCCCGCCCAAGGCATACATAAAAAATCGTGAAGTCGCGGGGAGGTTGATATTGATTTGCAGGTCGATCATTTTTCCCCAGGTTTCCCATACTTCTGTAAAATCAAAGTCCGGCGGGTTTATTTTTTCTACTGTGCAGCCGACATTTGCCAGTTTGTCGATAAATTGTTCCAGAACCTTATGCGTCTCATTAGAAACAGGGACATTGCCGAAATTATCCGACCAGGCAATGCGCAATTCTTTATAGGCCGGTGTTGGCATAGACGACATGTCAACAGCCGGTACCATGGCATCATATCCGTCAGGTCCGGCGATAATCGGCAGACACAGTTTTAAGTCTTTGATGGAGCGCGCTATCGGTCCGAGGGATGCCATGGCGCGAAGCGATCTTTTTTTGATGCCTCCGGTAAAAATTTCACATCCCGGGAAAATGCCATATCCGGAAACAAAATTTTCTGTGGTTTTAATTCCGTAAACACCACAAAAAGCAGCGGGGATTCGGATGGAACCGGCAAGATCACTGCCGATGGTCAGCGGAGACATGCCCGATGCAACTGCTGCTGCACCGCCGCCGGTGCTACCGCCCGGGGTCCGGGTCAAATCCCATGGATTATTGGTCCGGCCGTAAATGGGATTAAATGTCTGCACATCCATGGCCATGACCGGCATGTTGGTGATTCCTAAGATGATGGCACCGGCATCTTTGAGACGTTTGACCACGGTTGCGTCAAAATCGGTCACCTGATCAGCCAATGGGGGGAACGCATTGGTAATCCGTGTATTTTTTACGGCAAAATGGTCTTTGATGCTGACCGGGACACCGTGCAGCAAGCCCCAGTATTCACCCCTGGATAGTGCTTCATCCGCCTGCCGGGCTCGATCCAGTGCGGCCTGTTCATCTAAGACGACAATAGCGTTGAGTGCCGGGTTGTATTTATGGATATGGTTGATGTGCGCGGAAACCACCTCATAGGATGTAAATGTGCCGGACCGGATGCCCTCTGCCAGGTCGGATGCCGACAAAAAGACAATCGGGCGGCCGGAGGCAGCCGTCGCGTTTTCAGGTGCCTGGTAGGGCTGCGGGGCAGGGGGTGACTGACACCCGATGACCACAAACAGCAATACAAAAAACAGCCGGCGGGTTGATTTGAGGGAAAAGATTCCTGAAAATTCGTTGAAAACAGAATGGTCTTTCATGATGATTTTCCGCCCTTTTGGGTTGAATGGTTTCAGGTGGTTGAAATATTCTTCCATGTTTGAAACTTTAAACAGGGTCCGGGCGGCGCAGGCGTTTGCTGTCTGGCGGTTGAAAAACTATTGCGCTTGACAATACAGCGTTAAAATTTAGCTTTGGTCTGCGCTCATGACGTTTTTCAGCAACCTGTTGATATGGTTAATAGTTTTTCTTTCTGATCCGGTCCATTTCCCGATCCATTTCGCGCGCCTTGATGGCGTGTCTTTTGTCATATTGCCGCTTACCGCGGGCGAGCCCGATGGAAATTTTGGCTTTTCCGCCTTTAAAGTATACTTTTAGCGGAATAACGGAATACCCTTTTTCTCTTATTTTGGCTGCCAGGCGCTTGAGCTGGGATCTGTTCAGGAGAAGCTTTCTTTTGCGAAAGGGCTCATGGTTGTCATAGTAAGCAAAAGGATAGGGGCTGATATGCATCTGATGGATAAAAAGCTCGCCTTTATCCATTCTGCCGTAAGCGTCTTTTAAATTGGCCTGCCCGGATCGCAGGGATTTGACTTCTGTGCCCAGCAGCACCATTCCTGCTTCAATCTCTTCTGAAATTGTATAATTATGCCAGGCTTTCCGATTTTTTGTGATAATTTTGATGTGATTGTTATCCATTACAAAGCTTTCTCTTGGACAAGCGGTTGGAAAAATTATTTATCATAAATACCATTTGACAGCGTATCGCCATAGGTATCTGTTATTAATTGCATGGTGTCCAGTGAGGACGTCTGTTTCATGATTTCTTTTAAGAAAACCTGCGATTCTTTGACGCTGATTTTTCTGATCATGTTTTTAATCGCAGGAATCGATTGGGGTGCCATGCTGAAAGCATCCAGTCCAAGGCCCAGTAAAATGGGAAGGTGGATGATCTCCGATGCCATTTCACCGCACATAAAGGTCTTGATGTTTTTCTTTTTTCCTATATCCACGACATGTTTTATCATTCGGAGAACCGCCGGGTGTAAAGGATCGTAAAGGTATGCAACATGACGGTTTACCCGGTCAATGGCCAGAGTGTACTGGACCAGGTCATTGGTGCCGATACTGAAAAAATCAACCATTTCGGCCATGGCATCTGCCATGATCACTGCTGACGGAATTTCAATCATAATGCCGATCTGAATATCCCGGTTGTATGCCAAGCCGTCTTTTTCAAGAGATTCAGCTGCTTCATCGATGAGGTGATAGGTCTGATGAATTTCTTCACACCCGGAAATCATCGGAAGCAGCAACTGGACATTGCCGTAAGCGGCTGCGCGTAAAATTGCACGGAGCTGTGTTTTGAAAATATCCGGGTTTTTAAGGCAGAAGCGGATGGCCCGGAGACCCAGGGAGGGATTGGCCTCTTCAGGCGTCGGGATGCCTGAAATTGCCTTGTCGCCGTTGATATCCAGTGTGCGGATAATAACCGGGTGCGGCGTCATCAGTTCAGCAACTTCTTTATATTGAATGAATAGTTCCTGTTCATCCGGGAAATTCATGCGGCCTAGATACAGAAATTCAGTCCGAAACAGACCGATACCTTCTCCGCCATGATCTTTTACCGCCACGATTTCTTCGGGTAATTCAATGTTTCCCATAATACTGAATAAATGCCCGTCAGCACTTTTTGCCGGCCGGTCACTGATTCGGAGAATGTCAGCCTTGCGGGCTTCATATCTCTTGCTCAGTTCATCGTACTTAATCAATGTTTCTTCTTCAGGATTAATAATGACAATGCCTTCAGATCCATCGACAATAATAATGCTGCCATTTTTGATCACCTGGGTGGCATTATCCAGTCCGAGAACCGCCGGTATCTCAAGTGTCCGTGCAATAATGCTGGTGTGAGACGCTTTGCCGCCGCGATCCGTAATAAACCCCATAATTTTTTCAAGCTGGATCTGGCTGGTTTCAGCCGGAGAAAGTGTATGGGCTACCAGTATTACCCGTTTGTCAATATTGGATATATTAACGTCCTTGCAGCCGACCAGATTTCGCATGATACGTTCTGAAACATGTTCGATGTCTGTGGAGCGTGATTTCAGGTACGGGTCTTCAATGTTGCTGAACATGTCTTTTGCCTGGGAGGTCGCCTCCTTGAGCGCCCATTCCGCATTAATCAGCTCATTGGTAATGATGTCAATGGCTTTTCCATACAGCATCTTGTCTTTGTGAAGCAGCAGGTGCGTTTCTAAGATGCCGGCATGCTGACGGAGTTCTTCCGGCACCCCTTTAATGATGTCTGTCAGTTCGTTTTTGGCTTTGGTAACCGCACTTTTAAAACGATTGATTTCTTTTTTGATTTGATCCTCGGTGATCGAGTATTTCTCAATGACATCAACACCTTCTTTATCAACACGGTAAGCCTTGCCGATGCAGATGCCCGGAGAACCGCTGATTCCCTTAAGGATTATTTCCGTGGTGTCTGATGACATTTATATCTTCTCCCCAAACCCTTTTTCAAAGAGGTTAATGATTTCATTGAGTATTTTCATATCTTCCGGGTTTTCAGCCTTCAGTGTAACGTCGGCACCTTGCTGGCAGCCAAGGGACAGTATATCAATAATGCTGGAAGCATCTACCTGCTCTCCGTTTTTGCAGAGCCAGACATCCGATTGCGCCTTTATCGCCAGGTTGGCAATCATAGCCGCAGGTCGGGCATGGAGGCCAAGCTCGTTCATTACGGTCGTCTTTTTATTTAGATCGTGATCTAACAGACTCATTTTTTATACAATAATTTATAATTAAATTTTTAAACTTAGCATGGGATCAATATGATTGTCAAAGTAAATCAGGTCAAAGTAAATCATTGACAATCGCGGGGCTGACTGATATTTTTATTCACTCTTTTATGTTATTAACTAATTGAATTTATGTAGTTTCTTTGAGTTATCCAAATCCCTTATACCAATGGAGGTTTTTCCGTGGAATCAAAAATTCGTATTTATGGCAAATCCAAATGACCGTTTACCAATGCTGCTCGTGAAGCGTATGCAAAAAAAGATGTTGAAGTGGCGTATGTCGATGTTTTGGCAAACGATGAGGATATGGAATCCATGCTTAAATTGACGGATGGCGGCCGAAGAGTGCCGGTTATTGTTGACGGTGAAAATGTCGCTATTGGTTTTGGCGGTCGGAGCTGACGGGTTTAATCAGCCGGCAGGATGCCGGTTTAAATAAGAAAACAGGATAAAAATGGAAAAACAATATCTGCTTGATGAAATGGAGCGTAGTGAATCCTGGCGGCTTTTCAGGATTCTCGGGGAATTTGTCGAAGGTGTAGAGGAAATGTATGATGTCGGTCCGGCCGTGAGCATTTTCGGGTCCGCCCGAACAAAGCCGGAGGACCCGTATTATCAGAAAGCGGTTGAAATCGGCGGGATGCTGGCGGAAAACGGCTTTGCCGTGATTACCGGCGGCGGTGGCGGCATCATGGAAGCGGCCAATAAAGGGGCTGCTGAAAAAAATGGAAAATCAGTCGGTTTGAATATTACGCTCCCCTTTGAACAGGCGCCCAATCCCTATTCAAATATCAAAGTAGAGTTTAATTATTTTTTTGTCCGTAAAGTGATGTTTGTTAAATATGCCATGGCATATGTTATTATGCCGGGTGGATTCGGGACGTTAGACGAACTTTTTGAGGACGTAACCCTGATTCAGACTAAGCGGGTGAAACCCCTGCCGGTTATTTTGTTTGGTTCGGAACATTGGGGAGGACTGGTTAACTGGATTAAGGCCCGGCTGATCGAAGGCAAGCTGATTTCTCCCGGTGATATGGATATCTTTACGGTAACAGATGACCCCGAGGATATTTTAAAAATTGTCAAGGATGTAGCCGCACTTGTTTCGTAATTTTGGTAAGCGTTCACAGGGCACCGCATCTGCTTTGTTCCCGGGCACTTGAAGTACGACGAGTACGTCTTCGTGCCCGGCGCCTCGCATCTGCGGCACCCTGTAAACGCTTACAGAACAACA
>JAQIBZ010000616.1 GCA_027858815.1 Desulfobacteraceae bacterium | reverse complement strand
ATGTTCTTTTTATTCCTTTTGAAAATGGAAAACCATCGGGAGAACCAGAAGAATTTTTATCGGGTTTTATTGCAAATATTGAAAAACAAGAAGTGCATGGCAGACCTGTAGGTCTTCTTATTTTGCCAGATGGTTCTATGCTGCTTACAGATGATATAACCAATACTATCTGGAGAATCAGTACTGAATAAATGAGACAAAGAAATGAATAACGCTTCGTACCTGGGACGTACTCGGCTGTTAAATTCCGATCATCCAACCATAATGGCGTTGGATAATCGGAATTTAACGAACCTCGTTGTAGAATGGAAGGGCGAAAACACCCGCATTCAAAATATGGGTATCAACCATGATTTTGGGATTTATGACAGTCCAGACGATTTTTATTCACATAATGGTTCCAACCTAAGCGGATTAAAAGATGGCTGAATTCCAATCTAGTTCGACAGCTGATAATCCGAAAAGTCAGGAAAAACCCTCCGGTCTTCTTTTCAGTTGTGTGCAGATGATGCAAGAAGCGAACATCATGTGTTTAATTTCAGTCAGCCTATCACCATTATTCCGTGACCTGAACCGATGATTCCAAAATACTGTAATACAAACAATACAGCTACAACGACAACGACGATATTAACAAGTTTCTTGATGGCAGCGTTCATGGGAATGTACCTATCGATTGCCCAAAGAATGGCTCCGATTACCACGAGAGTAATGACCAATTGAATTAATGACATATAGACTCCTTTAAAATTGATAATGTAAAAATACATGGATTATTTGAGGGTGTCTGTTCGCCACCGCACAGAAGGTCAGCAGTTTTTTGTTTATCATAAGGAAGTTGATCATCGATCATGTGGAATTTATGGTTTTATTGAATCACTGAAAAGGAGATTGTATGGGTTTACTTTCAATTCTTGGTATCGTGCTGATTGTTATCATTGTTGTGGCAATATTGTAAGAACAGTGAATCACCTCTTTCACGGGGGTAATTTACGAAGAATTTTGCTATCAATCTGAAAGGAGTAGGGTTCCCGTGATAGAGGTTCGCTCAATCTGTAAAAATTTTGGCGAAGTTCGTGCTGTCCGGGATCTCTCCTTTGCTGCGGAAAGGGGAGAAATTTTCGGGATACTTGGACCCAACGGTGCAGGTAAGTCGACAACAATTAAAATGATATTGAACATCCTTGCTCCCGACTCAGGTTCAATATTGCTGAATGGTACCCATCTCGGGGAAAAAGAGAAAAATAATATCGGTTATCTTCCAGAAGAACGGGGTCTTTATCGTAAAGTAAAAATAAACGAAATACTCCTTTACCTCGCCAGCCTGAAAAATGCAAATCCCCGCAGATCCGAAAAACGACTTGATGAATGGCTTGACCGTTTTGATCTCGCGCAATGGAAAAAGCGTACACCCGAAACCCTGTCCTGGGGGATGGCTCAAAAGATTCAATTTATTGCATCGATACTGCACAATCCCGAATTTCTTTTTCTCGACGAGCCGTTTTCCGGCCTGGATCCTATCAGCACGGACATGCTTCGCGAAGCAATCCTGGACCTGGGTAAAGAAGGGAAAACGATTCTTTATATGGACTCACTAAAATCCTCAACTGGCGGAAAAAGTCTGCCATGAAATCTCCACTCATAAAAAAAGTCTTGAGGATAAAATCGGAAGACCAATTCTCGTCGAAATTGCTGCTATGGATTACATACAGAGTAGAAGTCCCGATATGAGTCGATCGCCCTGAAAAATAGAAAAAGAGTAATATCACGAATTGCCAGACAAGCCATTACTGACAGTAAAACCAACACTTTTACAGATGTACAGTTCCAGATAGATGTACAGAAGGAAATTGACAGATCATTTAGATATGGTTCTACTTTTTCTATCATTATGATCGACATAGTTAATTTCATAAAGATAAATGATACATTCGGACATCAGAAGGGAGATGATGTATTGCAATTTTTTGCTTCGCTTTTAGGGAACAATCTCCGCAAACCCGACAGTATTTACCGTTTCGGCGGAGATGAATTCCTGATCATTCTTCCTCAGACAATTAATAAGGGGGCGGGAAAAATAGCTGGTAAATTGATTAGACTCTTAAATACCACTCCATGCGAAGCCATTGATCAGACTATATCGGTCAGTATGGGGGTTTCATCTTTTGAGAGCTACCAGAGCAATAGTTCTAAAGGATTAATTGAAAATGCTGATCAGGCACTTTACAAGGCTAAAAAAGAAGGGAAAAACCGGATTGCACTTTGGAAAGATGGAAGAAGTGAAATCCTGGATCTTGAAAAAAAATTAATTCCTAACAGTCCCTCCAGACAAAATATTAAAATTTCCTGTCATAAGATTATTCCCGGATGTGCCATCGGAGAAATTTTTGTCTATAAAGATATTTTCTCCAGCACTGTCCGTCGATATGAGATTAAAACCTCTGAAGAGGAGGAGGAGCTTGAACGCATAAAAAGGGCTATCAATGATGTTGCCGATGATCTGTCAAAAATGCAGAACAATGTTGAAGAGGAAATAAACGATGAACATGGAGCCATTTTTCTCGCTCACAAAATGATTCTTCAAGATAGTTCCATCATCAATGATATTGAAAATGAATTAAGCGATAGATTACTTAAC
>JAQIBZ010000596.1 GCA_027858815.1 Desulfobacteraceae bacterium | reverse complement strand
TCAAGAATATTTCCAACAGGCTTGAGGGTCATCATCTGGATTTCCCATTGTGAGGTCTGAGCTTTGGGTACAAAAAGCATGACATTTTCATCTGCATAAATTACAAGGCTGCGTTCTTTGTCTTTTCCGTCTATGCGCTGATTATCAGATATAGTCTGAATATATGTTTCAAAAAACTTTTTCCCGGTCTGCTGCCGGTATTGACTGATAAAATCAGCAATTAAATCTCCGCACGCAAAAGCCCCCATCTCATGTTCTGAATCATTGTGGTCTGACGATAAAGATGTCATTTTCACTGCTGTCGGCACCATGGCATACTGCTGGTGGATCTGCTGATGAGATGCATGCAATCGGTACTTGCTGGGGGCATAATCAAATCCGAAATTCCATCCCCACAAGGTGCGGTTAAACTCAAGACTACCCCGTTTTGATGATGACTTCAGGGCATTTATAATCTGAATCCGAAGACTTTCAAGCGCTTCTTCCGCCAGGCATCGCCGTTCACATTCAATAAAAATCCCAAGCCCGTGAGCCAACCGGATAAATATTCTCTGATAATAAAGGTGACGCAAAGCATGCATATCAGTTTCTGACAGATCATTGGCCCGATATCGTATAGAATCATCAGCCATGTTGGCCGCATAGTGTCCCCAGGGGATATAACTGTTTCTGCGAAGATATTCAAAAACATGCGTATTGCCGCCAGTGCTGATATTACTCCACTCACCAACGATTTCACTCCCTCCCTGCACCCCTGGTTTTAAAACCATCACCCGCTTGTATTCATCCGGCAGGCAGAGATTATTGGAAATTACTTCATAAAGTATCTTATCGTTGATCACCGGTCGTACGATACCATTATCATTTTTCCGATACCTCAAACCTGAAGGATAAAGATTTTTTTCATCAAAAACAAATTCGCATGAAATATGGGCAAGGCAAATCAAATCCTCGGGGTCTGTTGATGTTTCTGCTGTAGCGAGTTGAAGCGATTGCGGCAATGTCTGAAATATCAGTTCTTTTTTTTCAGGCGTTAACTGCTTATTCCCAAACCATTTTTTAATTGTATTGGTAAAGGAAACCTCCGACGGTTCTTTCAGCATGATCGCTGACGGGTTTTGCGATTTTTCTTCTGCCCAGCGTTTGGTAATATATGTCACCCCGCGAAAGGGAAACGGATTAGGGATTTCATAAATGATGTCCGCATTTGGTTCTTCCACTGTTCCCGGCGGAAAATTGGCAAGGTTCTGAAAAGGGATGTTATCGGCAAAACGGCCCAGAGCACTGACATAATTTTTTTCCCGCATATTGACGACATTAAAGCCGGGTTTGTGTATTCCATAAGTGAATTTGCCAGTTGGATGAACACAGGTTTTCAGATTCATAAAGGGTCCTTGCTTTAAACAGATTTTCTTAGAATTACGTCACTTTTTAAAAACCAAGTCAGACAAGTGAGAAGTCCGGGTTAAAACCGAAAATTCATTATCGGCATGATAGACATTTTTTCTATCCCGAGGATGTTCACCAGCCCGATCTGAACTCCTGCCAGGTGACCACAGACATTTATCAGGCCCAGTTGCAGCCCGTTTATTTTTTTTGCATAGTTATAGAGCATGGCCACCTGCACACCATTAACGCTTTCGTTCGCATAATTAAATCCGAATACGGCTGCCTGAACACCATTTGCATAATCTGTTAAGTTATATCCAACCGGAACCACCTGAGCGCCGTCAACCCGGACAGCGCCATTGCCGAAAACCGCGACCATCTGCATCCCGTTCACATGATCGGAAAGATTCATTAAACCGGCCACTTGCAACCCGACCAAAGAATCCTGAGCCGTATTAAGCAATCCGACCTGCCCTCCACGGAGCCTGGTCGTATAGTTCATCCCCCCTGCACACACACCCAGAGAATGTTCAGACAGATTTATCAGCCCCAACTGCCCCCCTCTCTGCTTATCTGATATTACATTAACAGTGCCGACATCAAGGCCAGTCAGGTTCTGATTGCTCCCGTAACCAAGATTCAATCGAATGCCGTAAACATTAAATCTTTCAGGAAATAACTGAACCGGTTCCCATAGTGACAACTGAATCGGTGTCCACGTCCATGAATAGACTTGAGATGGCAGGAGAATCATCAGGATCAAAAAAGCAAACAACAATTTTTTATTCATTTCCAAAAACTTTCCTTTGAGTTAAAAAGCCGGTTCAACAAGTCAAAATATGCATAGTTTTATGATCTTTACCAATTTATTTGCATTAATACAACTATCTCCACAAGACGAAGACCGTTTTTTTGACCAACCACTATTAAAAAGATTTTCATGGTGACGATTCACCACTATATCGGCAAATAAGTTATCGATCATTTCAAACGATTATGAATGACTTATTTGGAAGTAACTGTTGAAATTTTATCAGAGGCACCTGAATCTGTGTAAATAGACAAGGCCATTGAACACGACTTTCGTTCGTGTTATTTATGAATCATTGATATAAATAAATGGGAAATGACACCCTCAATAATAAAAGGACTGTTTTAATGAACCGGATAAAAACTATCTTTGTCGCATTAATTGGTTTTATTTTAATCGCCTGCAGTACGGTTCCGATTACCGGCCGCCAGCAACTCAATCTGATGCCTGCCTCGACAATGCTCTCTATGAGTCTTTCCGAATATGGCCAGTTTCTAAAGGAGAATCAACTCAGCACAAACCAGACGCAGGTTCAGATGGTGAAACGGGCCGGGCTTAAAATTCAAAAAGCTGTTGAGCAATATTTTGCTCAGAACGACATGAGTGATATGCTGTCTGACTATGCCTGGGAATTTAATCTGGTTGAAAGCAATGATATTAATGCATGGTGCATGCCTGGCGGAAAAGTGGTTGTTTACACCGGCATCCTGCCGCTGACCCAGGATGAAACCGGCCTGGCGGTGGTCATGGGGCATGAGATTGCCCATGCAATCGCACAACATGGCAATGAGCGGATGAGCCAGGGCATGATTGCACAAATGGGTGGTATCGCCCTGTCAACTGCACTTGAAACCCAACCGGAAGCCACCCAAAGTCT
>JAQIBZ010000404.1 GCA_027858815.1 Desulfobacteraceae bacterium | reverse complement strand
TCACTTTAGTCACTTCACACTTTTTGAATTTTTAAAATTGTTTAATCCAAAAAACACAAAAGTTAGAGATAAGAAACTAATAAATTTTTATTTTACTTTTTATCATAGATATAATAATTGATAGTTACAACTTAGAACATACAGAGACTGAAACAATGCAAAAAACAATACTTTTTTCTTCCGATGAATATCAACTCCACGGCACCTTGCATTTACCGGCAACAAAAAATCCACCGGTGGTGATCGGGTCACACGGACTGCTCAGTACGGGTGACTCACCCAAACAAATTATATTGGCCAAACGCTGCACTGAAAATGATATGGCGTATTTCCGTTACGATCACCGCGGATGCGGAAAAAGTAATGGAGAATTTTCATCTGCCACTACTTTTGACGGCCGGTGCCGTGATTTGATTGCTGCTGTGCAAACCATCCGCGAATTGTCGGAAACAGGAAATCAGATTGCACTTTTCGGGAGCAGTTTCGGCGGGGCTATCAGCCTTGCTTTAGCCGGCACATTAAACATTGCCTCGATCGTGACCGTTGCCGCCCCATTATTTAGTGAAGGTATTAAAGAGCCTTATGTCAATGACCCAAAAAACCAGCCATTGATGCAGTCGCTTGACAAAGACAAATTGTTTTTTGACATCCGGGACCGGATATCACTGATTAGTCATCTGCTGATTTTTCATGGGGATGCCGATAAAATTGTGCCTTTTGAAAATGCCCTGGAATTAAATAAAACCGCACAAGATCCTAAGATGCTGATTTACCAGAAAAACGGCGACCACCCGATGAGCAATGGAATTCATCAAAAAGAATTCACAAATTTGGCGGTTGCATGGTTTGAAAAATATTTCCAAAAATAATTTCCGCCCGATATTAACCATCAAACTGTTTAAAAAAATAATAAAACCGGCTTGACAAGCCAAATTTATATTGTTACATGGAAAGAAAATGAAATTTTAAGGTCATAAAAAATGAAAAAATTTAAAGTCATTATCAGCAATCTTTTACTTATTATTGTCATTCTTGTAGGCGTCCTTGTGAGTAACATTGATGTCTGCAACCAAGACAAGTGTTGATAATGGCCTGACTTCACAACTAAACAATCACCAAAACCGTTATCAGCACTCAAAAGCTGATAACGGTTTTTTTTATGGAGGTATAATAAATGAAAAGTGACAGAGCCAAAAAAGGAATTGAACGAGCCCCTCACCGTTCATTGTTTAAAGCCATCGGTTATACGGATGAAGAAATCCGACGCCCGATGATCGGGGTTGCAAACTCCGTGAATACGGCCATTCCCGGGCATGTCCATTTAGATAAAATAACAGAAGCGGTCAAGGTCGGCATTTATATGGCCGGCGGCACACCGGTGGAATTCGGCACGATTGGTGTTTGTGACGGCATTGCCATGAACCATGTAGGCATGAAATATTCCCTGGGCAGCCGGGAGCTGATCGCAGACTCCGTTGAAATAATGGGAACCGCGCATGCATTTGATGCGATGGTGATGATTCCGAATTGTGACAAAATAGTCCCCGGCATGCTGATGGCAGCGGCACGACTGGATGTTCCGACAATAGTTATCAGCGGCGGCCCCATGCTGGCCGGAAAACATCCGAAAAGGCCAAAAGAAAAAGTAGATCTGATCACGGTCTTTGAAGCAGTAGGCGCCGTCCGTGCCGGTAAAATGACTGAAGAAGAACTGACATTTATTGAAGACTCCGCATGTCCGACCTGCGGCTCCTGTTCCGGCATGTTTACCGCCAATTCCATGAACTGCCTGACCGAAGTGGTCGGTCTTGGCTTGCCAGGTAACGGCACCATCCCGGCGGTAATGTCCGCCCGTATCCGTTTGGCTAAAATGGCTGGTATGAAAATAATGGAGCTGTTCGAAAAACAGATTACCCCGAGCCAGATACTGACAAAAAAAGCATTTGAAAATGCCCTGACCGTGGATATGGCCCTTGGCTGCTCAACCAATACCGTGCTGCATCTAACGGCCCTGGCACATGAAGCCGGGGTTCCCATTGATCTGGGCCTGATCAATGAAGTCAGCAAACGGACACCGCATCTGTGCTCGTTAAGCCCGGGCGGTGCGCATCATATTGAAGATCTGCATTATGCCGGCGGAATTCAGGCAATCATGAAAGTTCTGTCAGATCAAGGCGCTATTCATGGTGACTGCATTACGGTTACCGGCAAAACGATTCAGGAGAATATCACACATGCCTCTGTAATAGATCCTGAAGTGATTCGTCCATTTAACAACCCATACCATGAGGTAGGCGGTCTTGCTGTTCTGTTCGGCAATCTGGCACCCGACGGATGCGTGGTTAAACAATCTGCCGTTGTTCCCGAAATGATGGTCCATGAAGGACCGGCAAGGGTATTTGATTCTGAAGAAGATGCCTCAGAAGCAATTCTGGGCGGTAAAATAGTCAAAGGTGATGTGGTGGTAATCCGTTATGAAGGTCCCATGGGCGGACCGGGCATGCGGGAAATGCTGACCCCGACGTCATCCATTGCCGGAATGGGACTGGATGCTCACGTGGCTCTTATCACAGACGGCCGGTTCTCCGGCGGCACACGTGGCGCTGCCATTGGCCATGTTTCCCCGGAAGCCATGCAGAAAGGCACCATTGCCATTGTTGCCGAAGGGGATATTATATCGATTGATATTCCAAAAAAATCGATTGTATTAAAAGTAGATGAAAAAGAGATTGAAAACCGGCTGGCAAAATGGGAAAAACCGGAGCCGAAAATAACTCACGGTTATATGGCCCGATATGCACGCATGGTATCATCGGCCGATAAGGGCGCTGTCATGGAATAAATTTTTAGCAAGGATGGATGATAATGAGTAAATTGACTGGTGCACAGATTCTATTGAGGATGTTAAAGGAAGAAGGCGTTGATACGATTTTCGGATATCCTGGCGGTGTGGTCCTTGACATTTATGATGAACTGGCGAGAACCGATTTAAACCATATCCTCGTACGCCATGAACAAGGCGCGGTACATGCTGCGGACGGATACGCACGCGCAACCGGCAAGGTCGGGGTTTGTCTGGTTACTTCTGGCCCGGGGGCAACAAATACCGTTACCGGAATTGCTACGGCAAATATGGATTCGATTCCCATAGTGATTATCACCGGCCAAGTGCCGACCAAGCTGATCGGCAATGATGCATTTCAGGAAGTCGATATTGTCGGGATCACCCGGCCCTGCACAAAACATAATTATCTGGTAAAAGATGTAAAAGATCTTGCCAAGACCATCAAAGAAGCGTTTCATATTGCAAGGTCCGGTCGCCCGGGTCCGGTTCTGATTGATCTGCCCAAGGATGTTTCGATTTCTTCAACCAATTTTAAGCTGCCGGATGATGTCGAACTAAGATCATATAATCCAACGTATGTGCCCAACCGGAAACAATTACAGAAAGCACTGGATCTGATCAAAAAAGCGAAAAAACCGCTGATCTTCAGCGGCGGCGGGGTTAACTTATCCAGAGCACATCAGGAACTGACTGAGCTGGCAAAGAAAATGCAGATACCGGTTACCAGTACGCTGATGGGACTTGGCGGTTTTTCAGGTATAGATCCCTTGTGGCTTGGCATGCCCGGCATGCACGGCACTTATCGTGCGAATATGTCGATTTCGGAATGCGACCTGATGATTGCCGTGGGGGTTCGTTTTGATGACCGGGTGACCGGAAAAACCGATGAATTTGCTCCTCATGCAAAAATTATTCAGATTGATATTGACCCCACATCAATCCAGAAGAATATTCAGGTACAGGTCCCGATTGTCGGGGATTGTAAAATCTCTTTAGAGATATTGAACCAGATGATCGTTCAGGAGAATATGGGAGAATTAAAACAGGAACATCGGGACTGGCTGGATCAGATTGATAACTGGAAAAAATCAACCCCGCAGGTATATGACCAAACAGACGTCATCAAACCACAATACGTTATTGAAAAACTGTTTGAGATCACCAAAGGCGAAGCGATCATCACCACCGAGGTTGGCCAGAACCAGATGTGGGCAGCTCAGTATTATCATTTCGCTGAACCAGGCCAGTTTATCAGTTCCGGCGGTTTAGGCACCATGGGTTTTGGGCTCCCGGCAGCTGTCGGTGCCCAGGTCGGGGCACCGGATAAACTGGTTGTCGATATTGCCGGTGACGGCAGTATCCAGATGAACATACAGGAAATGGCCACCGCTGTTCAATATGGTCTTCCGGTAAAAGTAGTGATATTAAACAACGGGTTTTTAGGCATGGTTCGTCAATGGCAGCAGCTTTTTTATAATAAATGCTATTCATCGACCAAATTTCAGCATGCCCCGGATTTCGTCAAGCTGGCAGAAGCATATGGCGCGGTAGGTTTGCGGGCCACGAAACCCGAAGAGGTTGAAAAGGTTCTCAAAGAAGGAATTGCCTGCAACAAAGCGGTTATCATGGATTTTGTGGTTGAACCGGAAGAGTGCGTTTATCCCATGGTTCCAGCAGGGGCCCCAATCTCGAAAATGCTGTTGGTTTAACCTAAGTTGAGCGATTGTCGAGGTTGCCGCAGGTACAAGGAAAATGTTTTTCCGCTATAGGCGTCTATGCGGTTAAGCATTTGACGCAGTAGATGCGGCAAGATCGGCAAGCCCGGAGGGTTTTGAATTTTGAAACTTAAAATCGGGCAACATCCTTAATTTAGATTAAAAAAATATTTTTTCAAAACTTAAAACGCTCAATTTAGGTTTAATTAATAAGGATATGGAAATGACAAAAAAACATATACTCTCTATTCTTGTGGATAATGAACCGGGTGTTCTTTCCAGAATTGCCGGGTTGTTTTCCGGCCGGGGTTATAATATTGAAAGCCTGTGTGTTGCAGAAACACATGAACCGTTTGTATCCCGAATCACTATGGTGACCAAAGGCGATACGGCGATCCTGGAACAGATCAAAAAACAAGTAAACAAGATTATCAACGTGATAAAAGTATCTGATCTCACGGATCAGGAATTTGTTGAACGGGAGCTGGTTCTGCTGAAAGTGAATGCAAAACCGGAAAACAGGGCGGAAATTTTACGAATTACGGATATTTTCAGAGGTCAGGTGGTGGATGTCGGCCAGGAACATTTTACCATCAACATCACCGGAGATGCCGATAAAATATCAGCGATATTGACCCTATTAAAGCCATTTGGTATCCGTGAAATAGCCCGAACCGGCAGTATTGCGATGTTTAGAGAAAATAAATAAAAACCCTAAAACAATATAAATAAATATTAATAAAAGAAATAACCAAGGAGGAAATCATGGCAAAAATTGACTTTGGCGGAACAATGGAAGAGGTAATCATATCTGACGAGTTTCCCATTGAAAAAGCACGGGAAATTCTCAAAGACGAAACAATCACAATCTTAGGATATGGCGTCCAGGGCCCTGCACAGGCACTGAATATGAGAGATAACGGCGTTAATGTCATCATCGGCCAAATAGAAGGAGATGAATACTGGGAAAAAGCCATTAAAGACGGTTTTGTACCCGGAGAGACACTGTTCCCCATTAAAGAAGCCGCACAAAAAGGCACCATCATCATGGAACTTTTATCTGATGCCGGCCAGACTGCCACATGGCCTGTGGTCAAAGAATGTTTGAACGAAGGGGATGCCCTGTATTTTTCTCACGGTTTTTCCATTGTTTACAAAGAACAGACCGGTATCGTTGCACCGGATAACGTTGATGTTATCCTGGTTGCTCCCAAAGGCTCGGGAACAAGTGTTCGGGCAAATTTTCTGGCCGGCGATGGAATCAACTCCAGTTTCGCCATTGACCAGGATTTTACCGGCCGGGCAAAAGACCGGACATTGGCGATCGGTATTGTCGTTGGATCCGGATATCTTTTCCCCACAACATTTCAAAAAGAAGTTTTCAGCGATCTGACCGGCGAACGCGGTGTTCTGATGGGTTGTCTTTCAGGTGTCATGGAAGCCCAGTATAATGTATTACGTAAAAACGGACATTCTCCAAGTGAAGCATTTAATGAAACGGTTGAAGAACTCACCCAGAGCTTAATTCGCCTTGTTGATCAGAACGGCATGGACTGGATGTTTTCCAACTGTAGCGGAACTGCCCAGCGAGGTGCCTTAGACTGGTCACCGAAGTTCCGGGATGCGGTCATGCCGGTTTTTGAAGACCTGTATGAAAGCGTTGCCAATGGCACTGAAACCAAACGGGTGTTGGACGTCAACAGCAAGCCGGACTACAAGGAAAAACTCCAGGCTGAATTAGATGAGATTAAAAACTCTGAAATGTGGCTGGCCGGTGCTGCGGTTCGCTCATTACGACCCACACAGAGAAAAAAATAACTGGTTTTATGATGGCGTCGTAAAAAGTCCCATCTACGGCGTTGTAGCGGTTTTTCAGCTTCTCAATATACTACATGTATTATCTTAAATCTGAAAAACCGCTACGCCTTGCCATATTTTATGGTATTGGTGGAATTTTTACTTAGCCATCCGGGCGACTTTTTACGAGTTCATCAATTATTATTTATTATTTTTCAAGGAATCGGGGTCATGTTATCTACTTATTACATGCCCCGATTGCAGTTTTATCGATCGTGATAAACTATTACGCGTGTTAAAATTTGGCTCGAAATGCTCATTTATAAATATAAACTATGCTCATGACGTTTTTCATCAACCTATTTTAAGATTATTTAATTCCAATTATCTATAATTTGGAGATTTTGTATATAATGGAACCAATTCTGTTATATGATACGACATTAAGAGACGGCACACAGGGTGAAAAAATCACTTTTTCGGGTGAAGACAAGATCAAAATAGCAAAGAAGCTGGATGAACTTGGTATTCACTATATCGAAGGCGGATGGCCCGGTTCCAACGTAAAGGACAAAGAATTTTTTGAATCCGCAAAAAATGTTGTTTTTAAAAATTCCAGGTTAACCGCGTTTGGATCAACCCATCGATATGGAATTTTACCAAAAAATGATAAAAATCTGAATGCCATCATAGACTGCGGTGCCCCGGTTGGAACAATTTTCGGTAAAACCTGGGATCTTCATGTCGAAAAAATACTTCGGATAGGACTGGAAGACAATCTGGACATGATTCGTTCATCTCTTGCGTATCTGAAGAACAGTCACCTTGAAGAAGTCCATTATGACGCAGAACACTTTTTTGACGGGTTTAAGGAAAACAGGGATTACGCGCTTCAAACTCTTTCTGCTGCTGTTAAAGGCGGCGCAGATGCCATCGGCCTCTGTGATACCAATGGCGGATCACTTCCCCATGAGATTGAATCCATTGTAACAGAGGTAATCGCATATATTGCGAATCTTTCAGCCGAAAAAAACAGCACAAAACAGGTTAAAATCGGCATTCATACACATAACGATTGCGGCCTTGCGGTTGCCAATTCCATTACAGCTGTAGGTTCAGGGGCGGTTATTGTTCAGGGAACCATTAATGGATATGGCGAACGATGCGGTAATGCGGATTTGACATCTATTATTCCCATTTTAAACATTAAAATGGGAGCTTCCTGTATATCGGATGAAAATCTAAAAAAACTGCGGATGGTATCTTTGTTTGTCAGTGAAACCGCAAACATGACACCCCTGAGTTCAAGACCATTTGTGGGTAAAAGTGCGTTTGCCCATAAAGGCGGTATCCATGTCAATGCTATTATGAAGGATTCCCGTTCATATGAACACATGGACCCTTCTCTTGTTGGCAACCGTCAGCGTGTAGTGGTTTCCGATATGTCCGGCAAAAGTAATATTGAGTATAAAGCCAAGGAACTCGGCATATCGTTGGATGACAACGGACTGGATACCGGAAACATTTTATCTAAAATCAAACAGATGGAAAAAGAAGGCTATCAATTTGATGTGGCAGACGGTACATTCCAGATAATGGTTGAAAAACTAGGCCAACAATTTAAGCCCATGTTTGACCTCGATTCATTCCGGGTTACCATTGAAAAGAATAAAGATAAACCATGCTACTGCCATGCGACAATCAAAATTTCCGTTGACGATCAAGTTCAGGACATCACGGCAGCTGAAGGATTTGGACCGGTCAGTGCACTGGATAATGCATTAAGAAAAGCCTTAAACAAAGTTTATCCCCATGTTCTGGATCCCGTCCATCTGGTGGATTTTAAAGTCAGGGTATTAGACGGCAGTGACGGAACGGCTGCCCGGGTCCGGGTACTGATCGAATCAAGAGATGAAAACAGTATCTGGAGTACCATCGGTGTTTCAGAAGATGTTATTGAAGCCAGCTGGCAGGCTTTAGCCGACAGTTTCCAACACAAACTGGCCCGTTTGGATAAAAATAAATAATATACAGGAAAAACCCATGATAGAAAAAGTATTTATCTTTGACACCACGTTAAGAGACGGTGAGCAATCACCCGGAGCGAGTATGAACACGGCAGAGAAGGTACGGCTTGCCACACAGCTTGAAAAACTCGGCGTGGACATCATTGAAGCCGGTTTTCCGGCAGCTTCGGATGGTGATTTTGAAGCCGTCACCCAGGTGGCCAAAAAAATAAAACAATCCGAAGTCGCCGCTCTTTGCCGGGCGACGGTCAGTGACATTGATCGGGCATGGAAAGCAGTGGGCCATGCAGCGCACCCGAGAATTCACACGTTTCTTGCAACTTCTGATATTCATATTAAATACAAGCTGAAGATGACCCGGGAAGAAGTCGTTGAATCAGCTGTTGCCGCCGTAAAATTCGCCCGAACATTTACCGAAAATGTTGAATTTTCCGCTGAAGACGCTTCCCGTACGGATCCGGATTTCCTTTGCCAGGTCTTCGAGGCAGTCATTGATGCCGGCGCAAAGGCAGTCAATCTTCCGGACACTGTCGGATATGCGATTCCCGAAGAATTCGGAAATCTTGTTAAATACGTCATTGATAACACCCCGAATATGGACAAAGCGGTTTTAAGCGTTCACTGTCACAATGACCTTGGCCTGGCAACGGCTAATACGTTGGCTGCCATCAAGGCAGGCGCCCGTCAGGCAGAAGTCACAATCAACGGAATCGGTGAGCGGGCCGGCAATACATCACTTGAAGAACTTGTTATGGCAATCAATACCCGTCCGACATATGCGGCTGTCACCACCGGCATTCAGACAAAACATATTTATCAGATCAGCCGGCTGGTGAGCATGATTACCGGCATGATGATTCAGCCCAACAAAGCCATTGTGGGTGCCAATGCGTTTGCCCATGAAGCAGGCATTCATCAGGATGGTGTCCTTAAAAATCCCATGACCTATGAGATCATGAAGCCGGAAACCATTGGTCTGAATACGAACAGAATGGTGATGGGTAAACATTCCGGAAAACATGCCCTCTTAAAACACATCAAGAATATGGGATATGATTTATCTGATGACGAATTAAAAGTTGTATTCAAAAAATTCAAGGACCTGGCAGACAAGAAAAAAACCGTTATGGATGAGGATCTGGAAGCACTGGTCAATCAGGAAGTCTTAAGAACGTCTGATATCTATTCGATTACATATCTTCAGGTCACCAGCGGTACCACCGTATTGCCCATGGCAACGGTCAAAATGCTCATGAACGGTCAAGAGGTAGTTGGGACGGGCAGCGGCAATGGTCCCATTGATGCGGCTTTTAATGCAGTTGCCAAACTGACCAAAACCAAGTCACAATTGCTTCGATTTACTGTCAGTGCGCTAACCGGGGGCACGGATGCTCAGGGTGAAGTAACCGTCCGGTTGAAAGAGGATGAGTGTATTGCACTAGGGCGCGGTTCAGATCCGGATATTATTACTGCCAGTGCCTATGCATATGTTAACGGATTAAACCGGCTGGCGTATCTTAAAATGAATCCTGCGTCGAGTGCAGGAAGACTTTAATCCTAAATTAAAATTTGGCCTTGATCATCGTTTCGGCCATATGTAGGAGGAGGGTTTTATGCCCTCCCGAAAAACGAGTATGACGAAGGTGTGAGTCGTTCTCATCTCTGGATACCGGGCTATAGAAAAAACGGGCGGGGATAAACCCCGCACCCTACAGAAAACGGGCGGGGGTAAACCCCGCACCCTACGGAAAAGGTGGCCGAAGCGATGATTAAGGCCTAAAATTTTGATGGCTTTGTAAATGACATATTTTTTTCTGCCCATTGAATCAAGAGAACAATAAAAATGCCTGACCCAAAGGGCCAGGCATTGGGTTAAGCCCAGAGGGCATGGTCTACTGAATTGATGATACCAATACTCCATTTTCATAATCTTAATCTGTCTTTTGATACAGACTTTCGCCCAAAAGATTATGATTACGAGAAAGATTACGATTAAGAATTTAACCAAATCATCATTGGCGGGCAGAGCCAAATATCTCTGA
>JAQIBZ010000391.1 GCA_027858815.1 Desulfobacteraceae bacterium | reverse complement strand
CATGCCATTGGTGGTAAATACTTGGGTAAGCCGATAGGCGGTTGCCAATATTCTGATATTACGGTGTTTAGTTTTCATCCGGTTAAAATAGTGACCACGGGTGAAGGCGGATTAGCGACAACCAATCAAGTCGCACTAGCTGAAAAAATGCAGTTGCTGCGTAGCCATGGCGTGACACGTGAACCCCATTTGATGACCAAAGCGTTAGAGACCGAGGGTGCTTGGTATTATCAACAAGTCGACTTGGGTTTTAACTATAGAATGACGGAGATTCAGGCGGCTCTTGGCGTGAGCCAGATGCAACGAGTGGATGAGTTTGTGAGCATTCGTAAAGCCTTTGCACAACGCTATGATGAGCTCTTACATAATCTTCCTTTGGTTTTACCCTTTCAACATGCTGACAGTGACTCTTCCTTTCATTTGTATCCGATTTTGATTCAAACAGACCTGATTTTTAAAAACCGTGCGCAAGTTTTTAAAGCGTTACGTGAGGATGGAATTGGTGTAAATGTTCATTATATTCCAGTACACACTCAGCCCTATTATCAAAAAATGGGCTTTGCAGAAGGCGATTATCCAGCCGCTGAGGCTTATTATCAACAAGTCATTAGTATTCCGGTATTTCATGCGATGACCTTACAAAATCAAGATAGAGTTGTTGAACTCTTAGAGCGAGATTTAATATGAAGCTTTGCATAATTCCTGCTCGAGGGGGGAGTAAACGGATCCCTCGTAAGAATATACGAAATTTTTTAGGCAAACCTGTCATTGCATATTCCATACTGTCGGCGCTTGAATCTAACTTGTTTGATGCCGTTATTGTATCGACTGACGACGATGAAATTGCAGAAGTTGCGAGGCAGTATGGAGCGATAATTCCATTTAAACGACCGGCCGAAATTTCAGAAGATTTTAGCACGACTGCCGATGTACTACTTCATGCGATAGAGTGGTACGAGAGTACAGGCTGTAAAGTGTCAGAAATGACCTGTATCTATCCTGTTAATCCCTTTGTTACAAAAGAATTGCTAATGGATGGTTACAGGCAGTGGAAAGCTAGAGGTGCAAAGTACTGTTTTGCTGTGAGTGAGTTTAATTCGGCACCACAACGTGCGCTGAAAATGAATAAGGATGGACGAATAGAGAGTATGTATCCTCAATTCCGTTCAACCCGTACGCAAGATTTAGAGGTTGGTTATTTTGATGCTGGAATGTTCTACTTCTGCGAGACCGAAGCTTATAAAAAAGAAATCCCAATGCATTCAGAGGCTTCCAGCCCCTATGTTTTGCCGAGGCATTTAGCCCACGATATAGATACCGAGGAAGATTGGGATTATGCTGAAAAACTTTTTAAGATCGTCATGCAAGAAACTAAATTGGTTAGAGAGCGCCTATGATTGCTGAAAAATATCAAGCCTTAATGAAGGAGTGGGATGCTAAAAATGAACTGTATAAACCCTCCGTGTTTTGGGCAGAAGCTTCTAAAGAATTAGTGCAGGAATTTGATGTTTTTGGCCTCGAAAATTTTCGGTCACTCTCTTCGTCATTATTATTCTTTGTACCGACTTACGGCAGGCCAGGAAATGGTTACAGCGAGGAGGTAATTCAGAGAGTTGAACAGGTTCTAATGGCATCAGATGTTGCCGACAAACAACGAGTAGCATTTGAACAGTTTTCCTCGGGCTATGACAACGCCTTAGCGGATTACAGAGTCTTTAAAGCCGTGAATCAATCGGGGGATTTGCCTAATTTAAATCTGTTTTCGGAGAGCCAAATAGGAAACCCTATTGAACAATTTGAATTTAATGGTCAATTTTTCAGTCGTTCAGCGCTCAACTATTTATTGGGATTGTCTTTTTTAAAGCAGTTTTCTGATTTTACTGAAATAAATACAATTCTAGAAATAGGCGGTGGCTTTGGAACTTTAGGGGAAATAGTTCATAAAACCATGCCGAGCACTCAGTATATTAATGTAGATATTCCTCCAACTTCATTTGCTTCAGAATATTACCTGCAGCAGGTTGTTGGTGAGTCTGAAGTCAGTAATTACGAAAGTACCAAGCATCAAGAACCTATTAATATTTCAGAGTTGAAAAGAATAAGCGTATTAAACTCTTGGCAAATCGAAAGCCTGAAAGGCCAAGTAGATCTGTTTGTGAACTATATTTCTTTTCAAGAAATGGAACCAGAAATTGTACAAAATTATTTGAAAAAAGTTAAAGATCTAGGGGCCAAGTGGTTGTTGTTACGTAATATGCGAGAAGGTAAACAGCTGAGAAAAAATAATCGTGTTGGCGTCGAAACGCCAATTCTTTCAGAAGACTATATCAATATGCTCGGTGGCTACGAATTAGTTGCCAGTAATGTTATGCCATTCGGTTATAAAACAGTAGATCATTTTCATTCTGAAATCATGTTGTTTAAACGTGAAGATGTTTAGTATTGGGAGATCGAAAAAATTGAGTGTTTGTAAGTGATCGTTTTTCGAGTTTCTATTGATAATAAAAGTGGTTTAGGTCATTTAACACGTTGTGTTGTCTTGGCGAGAGAAATACAAAATCAAGGAGAGGATGTTCTTTTTGTAGGAGATTTTATCGATGAGAAAACCGGGTGTTTTTTAAGTGGAATAAATCATGTTAGTTTATATGAAGCCCCTCATGAAATTCTAAATGAAGAGCAAGATGCTCAACTGTTTTTAGGGCATATTTCAAGTTACTCTAAGTCTCTATTGTGGGTGGTCGTTGACCATTACCATTTATCGGCGGTTTGGGAAAAAACTGTTTCTTTAAAGAAACTTTCGGTTATGGCGATAGACGATTTAGTGAGAAAACATCATTGTCAGGCCATCTTGGATTATAAATGGAATGGAGGAAATGCAGCAGAACTCTATGCCGAACAAGGGCGTGAAGAAGTACAACTGCTACTAGGGCCAGATTATTTACTTGTTCCAACAGTGACTGCTGGTCCAAGTTTTGAGCAAGATAAAGTCTCGAATATCACCTCCAAGCTTCTCATTGGGCTTGGTGGCGGTGGAGATGCCAAAATATTAGAGGGATTATTGACGAATCTTTTGTTAGAGAGTGAAACCTCCGAAAAGCTTCTATATATAAAGGTTATTGTGGGCCCATTCCTAAAGGATTAAGTGGCCCTGCTGGAAAAGTTCTCTAGCCTGGAATGTCCATATGCACGACTGGAATTTATTGAAGGTAAGACGGATTTATATACCGAGTTTGATTGGTGTGATTTCTATCTTGGTGCGGCGGGTGGTAGTTTGTACCAACTTCGTTTATTTAAAAAACCAGCTTTGACCTTTTCAATGCTCACTAATCAAATCACGAATCAAATGCTTTTAGATGACATAGGGCATTATTTCCATTTAAACGACATTTCTAGCGAAGACTTTCCAAAGATAGCCCGTCTAATGATGACTTTTCTAAGTCAGCAGAAGCGAATAAAGTCACTATTTTCAGAATCCAAAATCTCTCTTGATTATCTTGGCGCTCAAAGAGTAACTGCGTTTTTAATTAATGGCCAACTGTCTTCTAAAATTAAAATAGATGAACGAAATCAAGAAGGACAAGAACTCTCTGGTGGTTTTCTATTACGCCCCGTGCATGACTTTGATATTAACCATTATTTAATGAGTCGTAATCTGCCGGCTAATCGTAATAATATGCTCGACACTAAGCCAATTGAGGCTCTAGATCATTATCAATGGTGGTTCAAAACGGCTCGGCGCTCCTTTTTATTACAAAAAGAACAGAAGCCATTACTCTATATTTGGGATGAGATTAAAACTCTAGATGAACAAGAGTATTTAATTGGTGGCTGGTTTGTTTGTGATGCGACGATGTCTTTTCAAGATGCAATGGTGGCTTTAGATTGGCAGCTAAAAAAATGTGCAGTAGATTATCCTAAAGCGGTGTGGATTGCCGTGATTAGCCGCCAAAATAAATATGTCAAATTATTGAATGATTACTTTGGTTTTAAAGAAATTGAGACTAGTGGCCGATACAATGAAGTAGTAAGAC
>JAQIBZ010000359.1 GCA_027858815.1 Desulfobacteraceae bacterium | reverse complement strand
TATTGTATGTCAGAAAGGTAGAGAATACTGATCGGACTTATCGATAATGTGCACAGAATAAAAATTTTGCAATACTGTCGTTTTGGGAGTATAATGGCACGATAAGATGCTGCATTTTTCCAAGAGCTAAGAATTGAATACACTGTCCCCAGAATCCCCCGCTGTGTTTCATATCGCAAAAACGGCCAGAAAATTGTTTCCAGTTCATCATCATCCGGTTCAATACCCTTTTCACTGAGCTGATCATAGATGTCCTCATGAAAATAGCAGGCATTTCCCCCGGGATAAATGATATATTCATCCGGACGGGTGCCCAGATCAAACAGATCCCGGCTTTTAATTAAATCCCCGTCTTTATAACTCTCACGGATGCAGTAATGGGTTTTCCCGTTTATTTGTTTTCTGGCCAGATACATAAATTTGATTTCGTGTTATCGATTTTTGATTAACAGAAAAAAGGCACTGCTAATAAATAAAAGGCCTTGATCATCGTTTCGGCCATATGTAGGGAGGGCTTTATGCCCTCCCGAAAAACGAGTATGACGAAGGTGTGAGTCATTCTCATCTCTGGATACCGGGCTATAGAAAAACGGGCGGGGATAAACCCCGCACCCTACAGAAAATGGGCGGGGATAAACCCCGCACCCTACGGAAAAGGTGGCCGAAACGATGATCAAGGCCTCAATTTTTTATATTAAAAATGATCGCGCGTTTCGCGCAGTCTCTAACTTTAGATCACTTTAGTCACTTCACACTTTTTGAGTTTATAAAATTGTTTGCCAAAAACACATAAAAATCAGAGATAAGAGACTAAAAAGGATTACCCGGATCTTGAAAAAAAATACAAGATGCTGAAAAGTAAAGTGGCAGATTTAGAAGAGGTGGCGGCGCATTTAAATCTGCTTTTTAAAACAAACCCGCCAAGTGTTGAAGAAGGTATCGGATCGATAAATAAGATGCTGAAATTACAAAATGAATTTTTTTTAAAGCTGATGGATAACCTGGGTGAGTTTTACGGCATTTCAAAAGATTCAGGTTCTGAGAAAAAATGATATCTCTCAAATGTTTAAAGGCATATTATGAGCATTTCGACTGGTCTGCCGCTTCATCAATGCGGTTCATCGCTTCCATCATGAGATACATAAAATCTCCAATTTTTTCAGCATTCATTTCACTGGGGGGCAGGCCGGGTTTAAATCTAAAAGTTCCTCGTTTTTGTTGTACGATTTCAAAAAAAGCTTCTTGACCGGTCAGATCTTTTAATTCCGCATGCACGACATTGCCATCCCGAATTGAAATATGGGAATCTCCTTTGGGGGAATTCAGTTTTAATACGCCTGTCTTCTGGGTCATGTTCAATGCTTGCAGCAGTTCTGTAGTGGTGATCTCGGAAAGGTTGCCGGACATTCCGGATGAAATCTGTTTTGATCGTTCGATATTTGATTTGGCTAACCGGCGAACCAGAAGGCGTGTAAAGTACATTTGCAGCGGTGAAAACCGGCTGAGGATCATTCTGAAATAGCTGCCGGACATGCACATGGTTTTGGTGTCTTCAACGACTTTGACCTTGGTGCTGACCGGGTTCCCCGTCAAAAGACTCATCTCACCAAATATTTCTCCGCGGCCCAGCTTGGCAATCGTGATCCCGTAATCACCAATAATATCAACTTCGCCGGACAGAATGACAAACAGTTTGTCCCCGCGATCTCCTTTTCTTACAATAATCTGTCCTTTTTTAAAATTCTGGATTTTAAAAAAGGAAACGATCTCCTTGACCTCATGGCCGCTTAATGTCTTGAAGATTGAAAAATTGTTTAATTCTTCAGTCATGGCAGACAGTTCACTGTCTGTTTGGGGGTCGGCGGCAATTTCTAATGGTGTTATCTCGTGGTATTGCAGCCGGATGGTTCCGGGGCAAGCGGTCCGAGATCCGCTGCAGTTGAATACATACTCTGGCTTTTTAGTGCTGTCTACTGTCAGCGTGCCCTGGCATGTTACCAGCGCTGACGTCACGTCACCCATCAACGTCAGACAGGTGGGTCTGCCCAGCAGGGAAACGGATCGGCCCACAACTTTGAATTCGTCACCGTTTTCGTAGAGCGGGCAGTTATAATTTTTGATGATTTTGAAACTGGATTCTTTAAAGTCCATATTCTCCGGGAAAAAATAATTATTTTTAGAAATTATTCTTGGGCTATCAAATCTACAATTTCAAATTTTGATATGTATCTTGCCGCGAGTCAAGATAAATATTGAGAATTCAATTAAGCAATATGTCATCATATACAACAGTTTTGACGATGTATGCTAAAAAAAAGAGGGGACAATCAGATAAACAAAATACATCTGCTCGGTTTTGGGTAATAATGTTTGTTGTGATGGCTTAACGCTTTTTGACCGGCATCAATAATTGTTTCTTTAATGGTTTCTTTAGCGTTTGTTTTGGTTGCTTTAGCAGTCATTTTGGACCTCCATCTATATCATATTTTCAAAAGATTGAGTATGAAATAGTTTACCTGGTTATCTGCTTCGGTTAAGTTAAGTCACCATTCGACCGGTAGGCACGGTGGCCAACCCTACGGAGCTTACCGCAAAACCTCGTAGAGCAGGCCACCGTGCCTGCTGTTGACTG
>JAQIBZ010000357.1 GCA_027858815.1 Desulfobacteraceae bacterium | reverse complement strand
ACCAGCGGTTTGCTGGGCGCGCCGATGTGCTGCTGCAGGGGAATGATTACTTCTTTTGGGGTTGGTATTACCTCAATGGGGGCATCAGCGGAAAACTGTTTTCGTTCAGGCGGATGCACGCCTTTGGAAAATGTGCCGCTTCCCGCAAAATTTTCTAATTTCAAAGCCAAAAGAACTCCTTGAATTGGTTAATTATATTTTTATTGCTGGATGGGAAAAAGTTTAAAATGGTTATCCCGTTACAATTAAAGGGAAACCCTATTATATTGCCTGAATCAAGATTGTCAATTTTTTAAAAAAATTCCTAAACTAGAATAGATTTTATGCCTCTGCAACAATATTTTATCAGTCAGAGCAAAAAATATCATTTATAATAGGTCAAATCGGGATCGATAATCAGGATACTCCGGGCAGGAAAATAAATGCTGTTTTCAGCGAATAAAGGCTTGAACTTTGGGTGGATCGGCCACATTGTGGTTGTTGTGACGGGGGGAATCAGTGGCAATGAATCATTGCGGGTTTGCTTAAGCCTGAACACTGGTATTTATAAAAAACATGATTTGCCGGGCTGAACTACGTTGTTCAGCCCGGTGAACAGTGAGGCGAAATATGGGTTATGCAGCAAATCGCAGCGCGTTATCGGTTGCCTGGCGAATTTCATTCGGGGTAAACGGCTTGTTCAGATAATCCACTGCCCCCATGCGGGCGGTTTCCACCGCTGTTTCAATACTGGCGTAACCGGTGATAATGATGACTTTGGCTTCCGGGCGATGGTCGTGAACGGCTTTTAAGAGCTCCAACCCTTTTACCCCGGGAATCCGAAGGTCCAGCAGAATCAGATGGTATGATGCGGAATGAATTTTTTCAAGCGCTTCGGACTTGGTGACGGCCTGATCCACGTGGTATCCTTTTTTAATCAGAATTTTCCGGATATTATTATTTACTGATACTTCGTCATCAATCACCAGGATATTCCTGTGCGCCGGTTCTTTCGTAAGCTCATGTGTCATCTCCGGTTGTTCTGTTTTTATTTTCATCTGTTTGGCGAATTCTCTTTTCAGCTCTTCATAGGGTCTGATGCTGACACCTTCGCTTTGAAGATTCTGAATATATTCCGGACCGGTAACTGCGGCCACTTCATTGTAATCAAACGGCATGTCAATGCCGATGAGGGTTCTGACATCCGGGCCTTTTGCGGTTTTGCCTTTTTTCTTTTTTTTCTGGGGACAAAGGCCTTTTTTGGTTCCGACTTTACAGGTGGTACCCAGTTTTTTGAAAATATCGCAGACCATATTGCCCATTTCGCAGAAATTTTCCAGCGACTCCGGTCCTGTGACCTCTATGACCGGCATATCCGACGGGCCGATGGTTTTGGCGTATGCGTCTCCCGTGTATTTGGCGACTTCTTCCTGATCAAACGGAATATCGACATCAATGTTTTTGTTGCTCCTGGCAAGCATTTTTTCAACATTCAGTTTGAGCTGCTCATAGGGGATAAACGCCGCCCCTTCTCCGTGAAGCGTATCCACATATTCCGGGCCGGTCACAGATACAACTTCCTGGTAAGAAAAGGGCATGTCAATACCGACCAGGGTTTTAACATCCGGGCCTTTTGCGGTTTTGCCTTTTTTCTTTTTTTTCTGTGGGCAAAGGCCTTTTTTGGTTCCGACTTTACAGGTGGTGCCCAGTTTTTTAAAAATATCGCATACCATATTGCCCATTTCACAGAAATTTTCCAGGGGTTCCGGCATTTTTACTTCAATGACCGGCATGTCTGATGGACCAATATTTTTTGCATATTCTTTGCCCGTATATTTGGCCACTTCATCCTGGTCAAAGGGTATATCCACATCAATAATATTAATGGCTTCTTTTTCTGCGGGCGGGGTTTTAAACTCAACAATGTCATCGCTGAATGCACGATCAACTGTGGTTCTTAACTCTTCCGGGGTAAATGGCTTGGGGATATAGTCCAACGCGCCTAAGCGGATGGCTTTTACCGCTGTATCCGTGGAAGCATACGCTGTCATCATAACGGCTTTGGTCAGGGGCCATTGATTTTTTACCAGCTTTAACAATTCCAGACCGTTCATGTCCGGCATGACAATATCGGAGATCAGGAGAGAAAAAGACTCTTTGGCCATCTTTTCCAGTGCGTCGGCGGCATTTATTGCTTCGGTGACTTCAAAATTGTTTTTAGAAAGAATTTTTTTAACATTGTGGCAGATTCTTTTTTCATCGTCTACGACCAGCACTTTAGTTCCTGAGTTCATGACACCCTCCTTAATTTCTATCTGTGTGATGTTTTGTTCTTTTAGTTTATTACAATGCAGGTAGTGTGCCAAATTTGAATAATTAGCTTAAGCTACTGATAATAAATTGATTTTTAGAATATGAGATTCCAGATATGTCGCAGGTGTATATTTAAAATATACATGGGTGGTGTAGGATTTCTGTTGACCTTGAATACAGAAAATATATCTATAAAGTATTGAATTTAATATTTAAAATTAAGATATGCGAAGAAAATAACAGGGGGGTGCGTCGAAAAAAGCAGGGTGTATAAAAAAAATATACAGTGTATGGGAGAATTATTTTTCAGGGATTTGAATGCCGTGCTTTTTGATCATGTTCTGAAAGTTAGGACGCTGTATGCCAGTGGCACGGGCTGCCCGGGTGATATTCCAGTTATTTTTTTTCAGTGCATTGATAATAAAATTTTCCTCAATTTTCTGCACTGATTTCTGGCGGATTTCCAGTTTGATTCTTTTTAGTTCATCATTGGTTTCCGGGATATATTCAATCAGTTTTTCAATATCACCGATGTCGCTTAAGTGGGGCAGCTCGTTTAAGGAAATCCGGTCGCTGTCACATAAAATAACCGCCCGTTCAATGGTGTTTCTTAGTTGACGTACATTGCCCGGCCACTCATATCCGCTCAGGCGCTTAGCAGCATTGCTGTCAAAGCCGCTGATGGATTTTCCCATACTTTGGTTAAATTGTTTGAGGAAATGACTGGCTATAGGCAATATATCTGAAGCTCTTTTTTTCAGTGAAGGGATATCTATTGGATAGACGGCAATGCGATAATAAAAATCATTGCGAAACGTGCCGTCCTTGATCATTTGTTTGAGATCTTTGTTGGTTGCAAAAATCAGACGGATATCGACTTTCCGGTAGGAAGTATCGCCCAGGGGTATAAACTCTCTGGAATCAAGGAACCGGAGCAGTTTGCCCTGCACCTCAATGCTGATGTTACTGATTTCATCTAAAAAGACGGTCCCGTGATTGGCGATCTGAAAAATACCGTCTTTATCCCTGTGGGCATCAGTAAACGCCCCTTTTCGATAGCCGAACAGTTCACTTTCCAGGAGATTCCCGGTTAATGTGCCGCAGTCCACGGCAAAAAAAACATTATTCTTCCGGGTGCTGTTGGCGTGCAGCGCCCTGGCAACAAGTTCTTTGCCGGTTCCGCTTTCACCGTGGATCAGAACTGTGGACTGGGTATGGGCCACTTTTTTGACCATGGAGATGACTTTTTTGATCTGGGGGCTGGTGCCGACCAGCTGATGCGATAATACGGGTAATTCTTTGTTCACTGATAACCGTTGTTTGTTCTGCATCCTGATGATGTGATGATTCATCGCCTGGGTGACAACAGCCCGGAGTTCATGGGGGGTAAACGGTTTGGGCAGATAGTCATAGGCACCCATCTTCATGACTTCAACGGCAGATGACACACTGGCGAATCCGGTGATGACGATGACCGTAATATCCGGATACTCTTTCTTGATGCGGGAAAGGACTTCCATCCCCCCCATGTGGCTCATTTTTAAATCCGTAATCACAATATGATACGGCTTTTTTTCAAGCAGTTTCATCGCATCATAGCCGTTTAATGCATAATCGATTTCAGCGGCCGAACCGGATAAAATTTTAATGCAATTTTTGCAGATAGGCAATTCGTCATCAACAATAAGGATTGTCGGGCCGTTTTCAGGCACCATTTGCCCCTCCCTGTTTCACCGGCAGCATGATCGTAAATCGCGTGCCTTTTCCAATGGTGCTTTCAACGCTGATTTTTCCCCCATGCTGTTCAATAATGCCATGGGTGATGGCAAGTCCCAGTCCTGTTCCGGTCTCACGGGTGGTAAAAAACGGGTCAAAAATTTTATCCAGATTTTCTTTGGAAATCCCGCAGCCGGTATCGCTGATGTCAATATGAATCATATTGGTTTCAGAATTGAAATTACTGGAAAACACAACGTTTCCTCCCGAATCAGTGGCTTCTATCGCATTTAATGATAGATTGATGAGCGTCTGCTGGATCTGGTCTTTGTCAACATATGTCATCGGTAGATTTTCAGAAAGATCGGAGCTGATTTTAACGTCATTAAATCCCGCCTGTTTTTGGACAAGAAAAAGTGTATCCATAACAATTTGATTCAGGTTGATCGAAATTTTTAAAGGTTCGCTTTGGCGGGCAAAATCAAGAAGGCTTTTAACGATGTTGCGGCACCTGAGTGCTTCTTTGGATATGGTTTCCAGGTCACCATAAATCGGATCATCCGGGTCTGTATCTTCCTGCAGCAGCATGGACGAGGTCATGATTGTGGTCAGGGGATTATTAATTTCATGGGCAATGCCGGCAGACAAACGGCCGATGGACATCAG
>JAQIBZ010000348.1 GCA_027858815.1 Desulfobacteraceae bacterium | reverse complement strand
GTTTTAAATGCTGCTGCAGGTAAAATTTCGGCTTTAATCGGCGGATCAGCTGATCTTGCGCCATCTAATAAGACATTCCTTAATGGCTCGTCCGAGTTTCAGAAAGGCACTTACAGCGGCCGGAACATCCGCTTCGGTGTTCGGGAACACGCCATGGGCGGGATTTTAAACGGAATGTCCCTGCATAAAGGGTTGCGACCTTTCGGCGGTACGTTTCTGGTGTTTGCCGATTATATGAGACCCTCTATCCGCCTGGCCGCTTTGATGAATCAACCGGTTATCTATGTATTTACCCATGACAGCGTGGCAGTAGGAGAAGACGGTCCGACCCATCAGCCCGTGGAGCACCTGACATCTTTGAGAATGATCCCCGGCCTGACGGTGATTCGACCGGCAGATGCCACAGAGACCGCTGCGGCATGGCGCCATGCCATCAAGTCGAGCGATACACCGACAGCCCTGATTTTAAGCCGCCAAAAGCTTCCGGTCATCGACAGAAACATTTACCCATCAGCAGACATGCTGGAAAAGGGGGCCTATGTGCTGGCTGATTCAGACGGTACACCCGACGTAATACTTGTTGCGACCGGATCGGAAGTCAGCATTAGCATGGAAGCGGCAAAAATACTGGGAGAAAAAGGGAAGGCCGCAAGGGTTGTAAGCATGCCCAGTTGGGAACTCTTTGATAAAATGCCACAAGATTACAAAGACAGCGTCCTGCCGCCTGCCGTCAAAGCCCGTGTTGCTGTAGAAGCCGGCTTGCCGTTAGGGTGGGAAAAATATACCGGAGATAATGGTACGATTATCGGGATATCCACATTCGGCGCTTCAGCACCCGGTGCGACGGTTTTGAAAGAATTCGGATTCACTGCGGATAATATTGTTGAGACAGCTTTAAAGGTCGCAGGTAGAAGGTAGAAGGTAGAAGGCTGAAGAAAAAAAGGTGAGTCCACAACAGTATATGAGTGGTCAGGTGTCAGGAAAAAGAAGGTATCCTGACACCTGACCACTTTTTTACACCAGGATAGACCAACTGCCGAAAAATATTTATTGTTTTTGTAGCGGCCGCTTATGCTCTGACTAATTTTTTAAGCCTTGCCAGTTCATCCCATTCAAAGTCGGATTGCCGGCAAGGCATAATTGCATTATTGGTAAATATTGGATCAGACGCCAGATCATAGCGAGAAGCGGCAACAGCTGCCTCCCACATTGCCGTATGCGGGATTGGCGTATAATAGGCAAGGATCGGTGTAATGCCGTTACGTTTAACGATTTTAATTGACCGCTCAACCAACTTTATATCCTGACCGGGAAGCCCCACCAGAAGATAAGCTCCCACCTGCTCTTTTTTGAAACCGGCGGTTAAAAGATTCGATACCGCTTGGTTAAACTCATTTTCTTTTACTTTCCGGTCGATTTCTCTTTGATCAAACTCCAATGTTTCCAGGCCCAGACGAAGTGTTTTGACCCCGGCAGCAAACATCAGTTCTGAAATTTCCGGGGTTATCTCCCGAATATGAACCGCATTGGGGGTGTGAAAATTAAGCTTCCGGCCGGTTTTGATGATCTGTTCAAACATGGGGACCGCATGTTTTTGTGCATTCACCAGCAAGGCATCATCATAAAAAGCAAAATCCGTAACACCGCAAAAATCCTGCCAAAAAACTATTTCTTCAACCACCCGATCCGGCTTCATGAGCATCCGCTTTGGCTGGAGAATATTCGATGCACAATAAGTGCAGGCAAAAGGGCATCCCTTAGATGTTAACAGGGGAATATAGCCAATTCTACGCTGCAAATCGAATGCCGGATAGGGATAAGTATTCAGATTTTCCGGATCAAATTTCAACGGACGCGTAAAATCGAAGATTTCTTCAATGAGGTCAAGCACCGGAATCTCCCCCGGTCCGGCCATCACATAATCCGCCCCGGAATGTGAAACCGCATGATCATGACACAGGGTCGCATAGACCCCGCCCAGAACAATGGGCACATCCGGATAAATCGACCGGACCTGCCGGATCGTTTCAAATGCTCCCGGATACCAATAAGTCATCAGACAGGTCACCAGCACCATATCCGGCTTGGGCCGATTATTCAAATCCTGTTCAAACCACTCCGGCAAAATGCCGTAACGGGAATAATTTCTTTGAATAGACGCCAAACCTTTAGGCGGAGGTATGATTGACTTAACATAGGGACCGCGTCCGCTTCGAGCCGTCGGGTTCTGTTTTTTTGTCGATAGCGGATGAAACCGGTCCTGACAATCTATATAGGAAACAGAAAGTCCCTGCAGGCGTAAAATAGCAGCCAGAGACAACAGGCCAAGGGGTTTTGCCCAGACATCATAGGCGGCAAAATCATGGATCCAGGGATTAACTAAAAGGATATGTGGTTTTTGATGTTTCAAACCATTCGCTTAGCAGGATGCTTAATCAGAAAAATCAGCAGCAAAATACTGCATGGACGTTTTTTTAAGTTCTTTTCGGCTGAAAAGAATCTCATAGGCCTCGACCGCAGTTTTTTCAGAAATGATTGCGACAATTTTTCGGCAGGAGACTTCATCGCTTGCATGAACCATCGTATATACATTATATGGCCAGTGTTTTGCCGGATTTCTCCGGTAGCAATGAGAAACCTGATCAAATGACGCCATCATTTGCCCCACTTCTTCCACCCGGTCCTCATCAACACGCCACGCAACCATTGCATTGGCAGTAAAACCGGTTTTCTGATGACGAAGGGTAGCGCCGAACCGACGGATGATTCCCTCTTCATTAAGATTTCTTAAAACAGATAAAACAGTTTCCTCATCCGTGCCGACTTGCTCGGCAATCACTCGATAGGGATGTTTTTCTACCGGCATATCCCCTTGAACCAGCGCAATTATTTTTTTTTCTATGTCACTAAACATGTTGTTTTTTATATGCTGACACCGGCAAAAGTCAAGTATTTTGAATCGGCCCGGGCAACAACACGCCGGAATTAACCCAAACTTCTGATAAAGATGATAAAATATGTCTTACAAATGAACGAATCACGGTTGTGAGAAATCCGGGCTATACTTTTTCAGGGAACAGACGTCTCACATCTGTCTCACTTGCCTTACAAACCCCCCGCTCAGTAATAAAACCAGTAACCAGACGGGCCGGTGTCACATCAAACGCATAGTTAGCCGCCGGACTGGTTTCCGGCATTAACAGATTGTCGCGGCTTTTTGCCGCCCCCGGAATATAACGAACCTCATCCGGGTCCCGGACCTCGATGGGAATATCCGCCACCCCGTCCCGAATAGTCCAGTCAAAGGTTGATGAAGGAAGTGCCACATAAAACGGGATATTGTTATCTTTTGCCGCAAGCGCTTTCAAATAAGTACCGATCTTGTTCGCCACATCCCCGGTGTAAGTGGACCTGTCCGTTCCCACAATCACCATATCCACCATATGGTGCTGCATAAGATGCCCGCCCGCATTATCTGTAATAACCGTATGCGGCACACCATACTTTCCGAGTTCCCATGCTGTGAGCCGGGCTCCCTGATTCAGAGGACGGGTTTCATCCACCCAGACATGTACGTCAATTCCCATTTCCAATGCTGCATAAATGGGGGCGGTGGCAGTTCCAAACTCAATGCAGGCCAGACTGCCGGCATTGCAGTGAGTCAAAATGTTCACCGGCTTTCCTGGCTTTTCCCGGGCAATTTCCCGGATCAATTTCACACCATACTGCCCGATATTTCTTGAGTTTTTGACCTCTTCCTCAGCAATCTCACCGGCCACCTGGCGAGCAATATCAATCTGACGGGACGGGTCTTTTTCAGACAGCACCGCACTTAATGTCCGCTTCACTCCCCAGGACAAATTAACTGCTGTCGGCCGCGCCTTCCTGATCTTTCCAGCTTCACCTTTAATATATGTTTCATCTGCATTATCTTTACCATTTTTTAATGCAACAAAAATTCCATACGCACCCGTCACACCGATAAGCGGAGCCCCCCGAACCACCATTTCCTTTATCGCAAAAATAACCTGATCAACGGAATTCAGATCCATAATAACCAGCTCATGGGGCAGTGCCCGCTGGTCAATGACTTTTACGACATCTGACTGGTGATCTATCCATATCGGTCGGAAACGTTCGCCCGGTTTGCTCATTTGCTTCTCCAGTTGAATAAATTTTTTCTGTGCTTATTTTTTTTTACATTTATAGAGAATCTTCTTGTATAATATGTTATTAATACGGTCCGAAAATACATTGGGTGGCACTTGACATCAATACCTTTTTAATATTTTATATTAAGATTTTGTAACCAAATCTGAAACTATAATTATGATCAAAACAATTATCATGAAAGCACTATGGCAAATCCCGGCAATTTCAATAATCACTGTCTGCATTGCCCTTGGGTATAATCAGATCCGCGTCAATAAAATGCCCCTATTCTGTCCCTGGAGTGAGAATATTTCCGGCAATACTTTTTCCGAATATGTATCAACTGTTTCTGTGGACGAAGCTGTCGCGCTTTTCAACAGTAATAACGCTGTTTTTATCGATGCACGTCCTGAGACGATCTATAATGAAGGCCATATCCAGGGAGCGCTCTGCCTGCCCTGGAATCAGGCGGAAGACAAATGCTTTGACGTAATTGAAAATATCCCTCCAGGCAAAGATATCATTACCTATTGCGACGGGGCGACCTGTGACCTTTGCGACCAACTGGCAGTCTTTCTTTGTGATCTTGGATTTGAAAAGGTTCGGGCATTAGTCAACGGATGGACAGCCTGGAATCAAAACAACCTTCCGGTTGATTTGCCCAAAATATCAAAATAATTCGGCATTGACCATCCGGTAATTCAGTTTGAAACCGCTATATGCGGAAACGGAAATTTACTTTGCGCAGTTTCCAACTCAGAACAGCAAAAGCCCTAACCGATTGAATAAGCAAAAAAAAATAATGAAAACACCAAACTCGCTAAAAATCCATCACATAGTATCTGTCATTGTTCGGTTTATCCTTGGTACAATATTTATCACAGCAGGGATCCCCAAAATTCTGGACACTGCTTCATTTGCAGGGGTTGTGTATAACTATCATCTACTTCCCGATATATTCATCAATATATTTGCCATTACCCTTCCCTGGCTTGAAGTCATTATCGGCGGCTTGCTGATTATGGGCATCTGGATGCCGGGTACGGTTATTTCCTACAATTTATTAATGATTGCCTTTATCTGTGCGCTGACTTTTAATACGATAAGAGGATTGGATATCAGTTGCGGATGTTTTTCAACAGAACCTGGTGACATCATTGACATGGGCACGATTTTCCGGGATATTATCATATTATCTGCATCCATGTATCTTTTGTTTGTAGTGTTTATCAAAAAAATCACCAGCGATAAACTTTTTACCAAAGAAAAATCGCAGAGATAGTAATGTTTTCCTGAAAAAGCATTCCTGGCCGGGGTTGTTGGCAGTAAAGCTAGTGGTTTTTTTCAAAGAAAAAACAATCTTCATTAAATGCCGGCTGCAACTCATTTAACCATTTGGCATTTTTATCATATTGGGCAAAAAAAGGTTTTCCCACCCAATCCGGATTTTTCCCCTGCAGAAATTGCAAAACAAACACTTTTTCTCCGCATACCTCTGCAACACCCAACACCTGGATTTTCCCCGGATACGCCGACATACTTGGCCCCCTGACGGTTCGGGCCAATCCACTGACTTTCTGGTATGCACCCCGGAAAACATTCCATGCTTCTTCAAGATCCACCCCAAAATACTGGTGGGTGCCGGTGTCTCTGGCAATAAACATATAATACGGAATACACCCCAGTTCCACCTGCGCCTGCCACATTTTTGCCCACACTTCCGGCTGATCGTTAATATGCTTTAACAAAGGGGACTGGGTTCTGATCTCCGCACGGGTTTCTTTTATCCTGCCAATGGCATCTTTAACCGCATCCGTTTCCATTTCCCGGGGGTGATTAAAATGCGCCATAATAGATAAATGCAAACCGGATCGGGTTATTTTATTAAACAAATCAAGCAATTCTTCCGAATCATTGTCTGAAAAAAAACGGTATGGACAGTAGCTTAATGCCTTAGTACCAATCCGGATGGTTTTCAGATGCTTAATTTTCGCCTTTAGTATGGGATTAATATAAGTGGCAAATAATTTCGTGCTCATCACCATGGGATCGCCACCGGTAAAGATCAGATCTGTTATTTCCGGATGATCCTGAATATAATTGATCAGCAAACGGGTTTCACGCATGGCAAACTTAATATCGTTCATTCCGACAAACTGGGGCCAGCGAAAACAAAACGTACAATAAGCATGACAGGTCTGCCCCTGACTGGGAAAAAATAAAATCGTTTCCCGGTATTTATGTTGACTCCCCTTTAACTTCGATCCCTTGTGCACCGGGATATTACTCTCCTGCCTGGCTGGATGAGGATTCAGTTCCCATCGGATTTTCATCGCAGCCTGATCGATTTCATCTTTTCCCGCTTTCTCCCGTAACAAATCGGCAATTATTTCATATTGATCCGGTGCAAGCATTTCTTTTTGCGGAAAATTGAGAATAAAAACCGGATCATTTGGAACATTGTCCCAGTCGATCAATTCGTCTACTACATAATTATTGGTCTTAAATGGAAAAACACTTCCGACCACCTCTATTGCCTCTATTTGCTCTGAAGACAACCGGCTTATCTGGGGGATTTCGCGAAAATTTCGAAGGGTAAAAGACTGGTAATGTTTGCCATCTGACTTTGGATTTAAATAATCCCTTGATAATACTGAGCTTAACGGACTTTCAAAAAATGTCTGCATTTCTCTCCTCCTCCTGCCTCTACTTGCCTACCGAACCCACGATCTCCTCAGCCCCTATTTTCAAAGGCACAAGCATTAACAACTGCCCTTAAACGGCATCAACTACAACAAACAACAAGTAGGATCTACTCTATTTTTTATTATTTATTTTCAACGTCAAATTTTACCATCATCAGCCTCATAAGTCAATGAAATTACGATATAATTAAATTTTCAAAATAAAGACAATAAACTCAAATGCTTACTATATAACCCGGCAGATAAACTTAAAAATTCAATATTACCCGCAACGCTCCTCCTCTTTATATAAAAATAACTATTTGATATTTAAACAATAATTCTATAACTACCAATAAGTAGAATTAAACGTTGCTTAAAATAATTTTACGAATACCTATAAACTTTAAGCCTTAAGCCTTAAGCCTTAAGCCTTAATCCATCTTTATCAACTCCGCGATTGACCTTAGGAAGTATGTAGTATAAAATTTATACTACATATAAAAATTCATAAATTGCCTTGCCTTTCCACGGCCCTAAAGAATGGAGGGAAAGCGAGAATTGTGCATCAGGGTCATATCAGAATTTTATAATCACTACCGGGATATCGCAAAATCGCAGAAAAAATTGAAACTAAAACACCTGATAATTGGGGGGGGGCAAGTGATGGACAAACATAAAATATCAGTTTTCGATTTCAGATGCATCATTCTTTTGTGACAGGTGTGTCAAGGTTGCATCCTTTTTTTCCCAAATCCCGTTTAACCAGTTCTGAAACCGGGATTTGAATTCCGGATCCATAAAGTAGTCGCCAATAATTTCTTCTGTAACCGGGATTTTTTCAATTCTGACAGCCACTTCGTTCACTTCTCCACAAAAAAACTGCCAGATAGTTTTCACACCCTGGGGATAATATATGGTTATATCTAAAATCGTTTGCAACTGCTTTCCCAGGGCATCCAGGACCAGAGCTGTTCCCCCGGCCTTCGGACACAGGAGGTGTTTATATTGGGACTGCTGTTTTTTATGTTTTTGAGAGCTAAAGCGGGTTCCTTCCACAAAACTCATTACAGATACCGGCATGCTTTTAAATTTCTCACAGGCCCTGCGTGTGGCTTCTAAATCTTTTCCCGCAAGGTGCGGATTCTTTTCTAAAAACTCTTATGAATACCGTTTAATGAACGGAAAATCCAGTGCCCAC
>JAQIBZ010000304.1 GCA_027858815.1 Desulfobacteraceae bacterium | reverse complement strand
GAGGTGCCGGGACCGGCAATAGCATTTGAATGCGAAGCCCACGAAGGCCTTCATATCAATGAAGACCATTTTCTGCCTGAAATCGTGGATTCGGAAACCGGAAATGTCGTACCGGAAGGAGAGTTCGGTGAACTGGTTCTGACAACCCTGACTACCCGGGCATTTCCGCTAATTCGATTTAAAACCGGCGATCGAGCCAGAATTATCAAAACCCGGTGTTCATGCGGGAGAAAACTCTGCCGCATTGACTGGCAGGGGGAGCGCACAGATGATCTGATCAATATTGACGGGGTCAAAGTGCACAAAAAACAAATCCAGCTCACCATTCAGGCAATGCTGGATCTGCCGTCCGATGCTTCAAAATTCTTCATCAGAAAACGGGATGGGAAAAAATATATA
This sequence comes from Desulfobacteraceae bacterium, assembly GCA_027858815.1. GTDB lineage: Bacteria > Desulfobacterota > Desulfobacteria > Desulfobacterales > Desulfosalsimonadaceae > SURF-3. The sequence goes on along the minus strand of JAQIBZ010000304.1, from coordinate 2,211 downwards.
GAAGTCTGGATTCCGGTGAACGATGCCATTTTTTCCGATGAGATAAAAGGATTGGAAGCCTTAATTCATCGCGCAGAAAATAACCTTTTAGAGAATATTGGTATTCCGGTGGCCATACGCCTTAAAGAAAAAAGTATGATTTAGGTGAAACATCCTATTCTTCAGCTGTTAAAAAAGATTCAATGATGATCACCAGCTCTTCTTCAGGCGGCAATTCCGGCTTCTGGTCCGGGGACTGGGTGTAAAAGTAAGCAAATTCCTTAAAGCTGAACGATGCCTCATTACCAACAGAGATATAGCTGATAATATCTTTCTGATCAAACATGGAATCGTCTTCTTCCCCATGTCCAATGGTTTCAACAACGTCTTTTTGCTCTGAACTGACGATGTCATCATTCTGCGAATAGGTAAACCACTTCATGGGCGTCCACACTTCAATACAGGATTTACATACACCGGTGACAACCACTCTTTTGACATCTACTTCACCAACATTTTTAACCTTACCTTTAGCGTCAATGGACCACCCGTTATCACTGAACTGGCTTAGAATGAACTCGCTTTCTGAAACTATCAGCTTACCCTCTTCCGTCGATTTCTTTTCACAGGCACTAAAACAAAAAGCACATACCAGCAAACTACAGCTTAAAATTATCAAACGCGAATAAACATTCATGCCAATCCCCCTGACAAATAATATTCAACACCGATACAATACTCGAAAAAAGTGTTTAATTTATATACACTAATATGAATGAATCAAAATATCGATTCAGACACTTATTTTATTCTTCCACTGTTTCAAAAGATTCAATAACGATTTCAAGATTTTCCGGCATCTTGCCTTCTGGCCCGGGGCCACCTGGTTGAAAATAAAATGCGACCTCCCTGAAATCAAACTCTTCTTCATTCCCGGCTGTTAAATAACTGATTATATCTTTCTGGTCCGAAGTTTTTTCAACATTACTTCTAAACCATATCCCGGCTGACAGAATATCACCGCAGGACCGGCAGTAACCGGTGACAACCACCTTTTTGACATCCACTTCACCGACATTTCTAATCTTGCCCTTTACATTAATTACCCAGTTGTATTCCGCGTCCTGACGAATACTGAATTCCTGATCAGTAACAATGACCTTTCCTTCTTTTTTCTCCGCACAAGAGGAGACAATACACAGACATGCAATTAATAAAAATAAAGAAACAACTGCAATCCGATTACAAAATTTCATTTCAAATCATCCTTTACTGCTGAGAATATAAATTACAGCAATTCATACTTCATTAAAAGATCCACATCCACAAAAATATTTTTAAGCTGTTAACGTTTGTCAAAATACACTTGCCTGCTTCTTCATTCAATGAAGTTAAATAATGGCAAAGCTATGAAAAAGTATTAACCGTCAACTGTTTCAAAAGATTCAATAACGATTTCAAGGCCGTCCGGCAGGTCCCCATCCGGCGATTTTCCACTCTGTTGAAAATAAAATGCGATCTCTTCGAATCTGAAGTCGTCTTCATCACCGGCTGTGAGGTAACTGATCACATCTTTCTGTTCCGATCTTTTTTCAATATTTCGATTGACAAACCATACCCCGGCTGTAAATATTTCACCGCAGGAGCGACAATAACCAGTGACAACCACTTTTTTGACATCAACCTCACCGACATTTTTGATTTTGCCTTTGGCATCAATTACCCAGTTGTATTCCGCATCCTGACGGATACTGAATTCCTGATCTGTGATAATTACCTTTCCTTCTTTTTTCTCCGAACAGGAGACAAAAAGCATACATACAATCAATATAAATAAAGAAGTGGCTGCAATACGAATTTTAGAAACCATAAAAGAGTCCCCCTTAAACACAAAAAAACAAAATCTTCAAAACATATTTAACCTGATTAATATATAATAAAATAACTTAAAAATCAAATCACGAATTAATCAACTACCACAAAGGACTCAATTATGACTTCCATGTTTTCCGGTGTGGTTTCGGGCATCTCAGGGACCATATTATAAATAAAAGCAACCCCCCGGACATTGAATTCTTCTTCCGCACCCGCCGCCAGATAACTGATAGTATCTTTCTGCTCAGGGGTTTTTTCAATATCAGAGACAAACCAGTTACCGGGATTAATCAGTTCGCCGCAGGAACGGCAGTATCCGGTGACAACCAATTGCTTCACATCTACATCACCCACATT
>JAQIBZ010000235.1 GCA_027858815.1 Desulfobacteraceae bacterium | reverse complement strand
GTTCAAGACTATCCAGAATACGCCTATTCATCTCGTAACTTTGCACAAGGTTCCGGTCAACTGCTGTTTTCTCATATTCGGCCCGGGCAGAGCTCAAAACGGGTTCAGAAACAAGCGGTGCCAACGAGTTTTCCAGCGCGTCAATAATTGTTCGATCCCCGGCCTTAGCGGTTTGATTCAAGATCGTTCGCCGGGTGTCTTTGTCAACCCCCTCAAATTGTCGCCGGATTTCGGATTCCTTCAAAAACTGCATCAACTGACCAATTTCAGATTCCGGTTTTTTAGGTGTCTTTTGCTTTTCGATCTGCTCATGTATTGATTTCAGGGCGTTTGCCGTAGTCTGGTATTGCTGATTCAATACAATCCCCAGGCGGTTGCGATACGGCTGCATCGCCTCGGCCATTTTAACGGCGGCATGTTCTGGCTTGAAAACTTCCGCCTTTTTCCGAATGTCCGGGATAACACCTTCTATCTCCGTGAAAAGCGTTTCTTCTAAGTTGGAATGGTCGTTTAGATTCTCTGCAATCCACGGTATCATTGAGACAAGAGACTTTTTTCTTTTTGCAAGTGGGTGTGACATTATTCACCCCCTTCTTTTCTTACCTGTGAATATGTGACAGGCTGCCGCAGTTTGGGTAACTTGTTTTTCCGATCCGGGTCCGGCCCGGCATCGAAGCCTTGTGTTTTCGGGTCCCGGCTTTCAATGTTGCTTAAAATTTTTCGCCTGTAGTTTTTTAAATTTTCTGTCATTTTCATTTCTCCTTTAAATTTGAATTTATAAATTTCAATCATCCCATCGGGGCGAACGGTGAAATTGTATTTTTTTTCCGTAAACAGCCATATCTTACTGCATCCGCTGCATGGTCTGGTTGCCGGGTGTCTAAATCTTCAGCCCTTCGGGGATCTCGACCTAAGACTGGCACCGTTTCCCAAAAGTATGAGCAGTTTCGGGATATATACAAACCCGGTTTATCAGGCTTTCCGGCATCCGCTAAAAGGGTTCGCATGATTTCCCATCCGGTCTGACGACTTCCTTTTTTTGCCGGTGAAAAAAAAACTTTATAATGCTTAAATTCATCGGCGATAGATCCGCTTGAATGTCCATGGTTACTAAAACAAGCATCATCAGCCACACCCTCAGCCCTTCGTATCGGCCACGGTTCGCAAAGATCAACTATTGCATCGGCCAGTTTCGGTATGGTCCACTGTAGCCCTTGTGAAGGTTGACCGGGTACACTGGTTGCAAGTTCATCAATCAATACAAGAGAATCCTTCGGATAATATTTACCGTCCGGTCCTTCAGCCCCCGGTGATTCGGCCACAAGATATGTGGCTGAAGGTGCAGCGCTGCCGTAGTCATGAGCAAGAAAGAAGTCCCAGGCCCGCCAGCCATCAAAAAAAGCCTTCGGCCATGGATCAACCGCGTTTCTTTTTTCTTCAATTACCGGACCAAAGAAGGCACCACGCATTACCGACCAATCACCGTCAAGCCAGGCCCTGAGCAATTCAGCATCATAAGGACATGAAGCGGATAGCTGGTTAAAATATTCGTCTTGATCGATAAAGGGATTGTCTTTGTAGGTGCTCGGACAATAGACCCACTGTCGTTTTGATTTTTCCTCATAAAATGGCACCCAGGGCGCTGCATTAAAGACATAACGTGAAGCCAGCCAAGCATGACCGGCATCACCGGGATTAGCGGCCTTTACTTCACGGATAGGCATTCCTTTAGGTCCACGAAGGTTAGAGCGTAAACGGTCAAGCAATTCAGGTGAAGCATATTGTCCGGTTTCATCGATCAATAATAAAGTGAAGCTGCGGCCCTGGTATTTTGCATAATCGCCCGCACCTTCTAACTGTGAAAGCTCCATATATGAACCATTTGGAAAGCGCCAGACGTGTTCGGTTGAATTATAACGAGCACTATCCCCGTAAACGATCCCAAATAAATCCCGGCAAATATTCTCAAAATCAGCAAGTCCCTTATAAGTTTGCCGGAGATATAAAATCCTGGCTTTTTTCTTGTATTGCTCGCTATGCCTTAAAGCCAGAATTGCGAAGGTGAAACTTTTGCTCCCGCCTCGCCCGCCGCCCAGGAATATGTCAAACTCTTCGGGGATACGTAACACTTTCTCTTGAAACGGGCTGATCTGTAAGGTTTCAGCATCCAATTTTCTTTAAATCCTTTTTGGGAATTGATTTCTTTAAGATTTCCGCTTCGTAAACATTCGGAGTGACAGCGCCCGGCAATTCAAAATTAATTGTGATCTGTGGGCGGTTGGCATGAATTTCTTTATTTTCACGGTACCCATGCCTTGCCTTTAATAGAAAGATAGCAGCGGTGACGTTCTTTTGCTTTATTGCGCTTTCAAGTAGGCTGCCCACTAACAAGTCGTGTTCAGCCGCAAGGCCCTGATCCAATGCCTCTTGTATTTCGGCATGGTCCTCTTTCCATCTTAAATAAGTATCGTAAGAAACGCCCAAAGCCTTAGCGATTGATATTTGTTTATGCCCCGATGCTGCCATGGTTGAAATAACGGCAACGGCGTTTTCGGGCGGATCTTTACGAGCGGTCATTATTCAACACCCTTCCAGCGATTCACCTCAGATTGCTTTCTAAGCCATTCCTGAAGGTGATCTGTCTCTAATCCCCATTTCAGCCCCAGGCGGATTAAGGGCAACCCCTGTTCCTGGTACAATTTTTTTATTGTCGGCCATGTTAAAGACATCTGTTTTTCAATTTTCCGGCGTCCGGTGATTAACATCACATCCCCATTATTCTTATGTTTTCCCTAATCTGGCTCAATTTTATCCAGTATTACCGGCTTTTTCTATCCGGTGATTCCGATAGTTCCTATGGTTCTTATATTTTTCGGGAATCTATGAAATTTTTGAAGTCATTTGCCTTAACTCGAATCCCCCTGGTGTCTCCCAGGCGAAAAGCAGGCAGTTTGCCGGATTCTATTAATAGGCGGATATATCGATCTGATAACCCTGTAAATTTAGATATTTGCGCGACTGAATACATTTTTTCCATGGTGATTTTTAATCCTTTAAAATGTCAATTTTCTTATAGGGTGCGCACCCTATCGCTCATTAAAGATTTATTATTCAATAATATCAGTATGTTTTATGTTGTGGTGCCGAACCCCATGTTCGTTTAAGTATCACATTGTGGCAGTTCATTAAATCCGCCCCCCTTTTTTTTAGTGTAAGGCTTATGCAGGTTTGCGTAGTTTTTGACCATTTTTTTGCTGTTTAAATCTTCTATCTCCAAAAGTTGTTTTCAGTTTCAACTCAATACCCATTGATTGAATGCCTGATGCCAGTTCTTTAAATTGCGTTTCCGTTGGTTCCGGCAGCTCAACCTGCTTTTCACGACTATTGATTCCCAGCCAAACTTTTTCGGGATTAACGCCTTTGATCATTTCCAGAAAAATATCCAGGTCAAAGGCAATCACCGGCTCAATGGTCAAGATTTTCCGGCCATGATTCAATTCAGAAAACTGTTTAAACCGTTCAGTCGGACAGGGTGCTTTTGATATTTCTTGATATCCTTCATCCCCATTAG
>JAQIBZ010000177.1 GCA_027858815.1 Desulfobacteraceae bacterium | reverse complement strand
AATTGTCATGATTATTCTGGGAATGCTTGCCGCACTGGTCGGCCCCAGGATGTTCGGCAAGGTGGATACATCCAAGCAAAAAGCAGCAAAAGCACAAATATCATTATTTGAAACTGCGCTTGGTACCTACCGACTTGATATGGGGCATTACCCCACGACGGATAAGGGATTAACCGCAATGCGGATCAAGCCGGAAGGTGAAGAAACCTGGGATGGTCCTTATTTGCCCAAGGAAGTGCCATTAGATCCCTGGGGAAATCCCTATGAATACAAGGCACCCGGTCCGCAAGGGGATTTTGAGATTATTTCTTACGGTGCGGATGGAGAACCGGGTGGTGATGATAAAAATATGGATATTTACAATTGGAAAAGCCTTAAATAATGCAGCAGGGGTTTACCATTCTTGAGCTTCTTGTGGTACTGGTTATTATCAGTCTGGCTGCCGCATTTGTCGGTCCCCGACTTCTGTCACCCAATAGTAATCTCCAGTTAAAAACAACGGTAAACAAAATGGCCGGTGCGTTAAGATATGCAAGTAACACTGCGACGACAACCCAGAAAGACATGGTTGGCGTTTTAGATATCCGAAACAGCAGAATATCAGTTTTGCCGGCCGGAGACTTTGATGAAAATGAGTTTGCATATCATGGCAAAAGTGACCGGGAAGGTTTAAATGCATTTAATTTCCCGGAAGATATGATTTTCTTTAAAGATTTTTCGACCATTAAAAAAATCAGTCCTGATATATTTATGGTATATTTTTTTCCGAACGGATCCAGTAGCGGCGGGGATATCGTTTTTGGCAATGACAAGGGGTTTAAGTACCAGATAAAAATTGACTTTATTACTAGTATTATAACTATCGACAGGCTGCAATGAATTGTTTTACGATGCGCCACATGAAACGAAAAATTAATGATAACAGTGGGTTCTCTTTAATTGAAACACTGGTGGCGTTTATGATTCTGTCAATTGCGCTGGTGATGGTGCTTGAACTTTTTTCCGGATCGTTGAAGTCCATCAATATTTCCAATGATTATGAATATGGTATTTTCCATGCACGCAAAAAGATGGAAGAAATTCTGGCCTTTGAAAAACTTGATCCGATTAATACACAAGGTGAACTCGGAAATGGGTATGAATGGTATGTTGAAGTGTCGCCTGAACAGAATATCATTGACAATAGCCCGACCTCACAGCTGGTGCTTTTTAACATCAAGGTAAGCGTTCAGTGGCAAAAATTCGGTCGCACAAAGGAATTTATGATTACAACGCAAAAAGTGGCCAAAAGGACTTAGGGCGTGGGTTGTTTTAGAACCAAAAATCAGGGGTTCACATTAATAGAACTCATGATTTCCCTTTCCATAATCGGTATTATTCTGGTGATCATTTTTGGCGCTTTCCGAATCGGGGTCCGGGCCTGGGAAAAAGGGGAAACCGATATTGTCGATCACCAGCGACAACGAATTGTTCTTCAGCGGCTTCAGCGGCAGCTCATGTCCGCATTTGCGGATAAAATTGAAGTCGAAGATGGAGAAGAAGCCTTTTTTTTTAAAGGAGAGCATGATGAGCTGACGTTTGTTGCCGACACGTCTTTGGTTCCCGGCAATAATTTTGGCCGGGTATATGTTCAGTATGTCATCGAATCCGATGATAAGGGAGGGATGGTCCTGAAGGTATTTGAAAGAAATCTGATTTTTTTAAATACGGGGTTAAACCGTTTTGATACCGACCCGGCAGAATTTCATGTGCTGCTTAGCGGTATGGGCCATATCTCCTTTAAATTTTTGGAAATTGATCCGGAACGACGTTTTAACTGGCATGAGAACTGGGGTTTAAAGGACGATAAAGGGCTTCCCGATGCGGTTCAAGTCTCTGTTCAGATAGACGACAATCGACCAAGAGTGCATGTGCTTGCACGTATCGTTGGGAAAGCAAAAGATTAAAGCCCATGTGTGGATATTTGAAAAATGAAAAATGAAAAAGGAATTGCATTGCTGGTGGTTTTGTGGGTTTTAATCCTGCTTTGGGTAATCGTGGGTGAATTTTCTTATGCTGTAAAATTACGCTTAAATATCGTTAATAATTTCAAAGATAGTACGCAATCCTATTATTTCGCAGTCACAGGCATAAATAATGCGCTGGCAATGCTGCTTAAAAGAGAGAGTGAAAAAGCGGAGCCCGTGCGGGAAAATTTTTTGCGAAATATTGAATCCGATATTCATAGTGAACGTGCAAACGGCGATTATTCAGTAAGAATCGGCAATGAAAGCGGGAAAGTCAATATCAATACCGCGGAAGAGAATTTATTACGGGTTTTGTTTAACGCTGTGGATAATACGGATACAGTGCAAGTAAATATTATAGTGGATTCGATTTTGGATTGGCGTGATGAAAATAATTTACATCGAATCAATGGCGCGGAAGATGATTATTATCTTAGCCTGGATCCTCCCTATGAATGCCGGGATGGTGAATTCCGGTCCAAAGCGGAACTGCTTCTGGTGCGGGGGGTCTCTCAACAAAAATTTGCGGATATCGAAGACATGATCACGCTGTATACAGAATCGGATGCGCAACAGTCATCGCTGTTTACACGAAATCTAAGTAAAAACACATCCAATAAAATTAACATTAATTTTGCGCCAAAACAGTTATTGCGATCTTTGCCGATGATGACCGATGAGCTGGCGGATGAAATCATTGCCCGCCGAAACGAAAAACTTTTTCAGAATTTAAATGCTCTGCAGGCTGCCCTGGGCGCGGAAATATATGCAGCTGTAAATCAATATTTAACTGTTTCAGTGTCTTCTTTTTATTCCATGATCGCTTATGGATTTACAGAAAACAACCGTTCAAAATCAGTTATCGACGCGATTATCGAGATCGATAAAGAATTTGAAAATGGATATCGTTTTGTTCAATGGAAGGAAGAATGAGAGATCGTTATGTGGAATGATGGATATAAATGAATATCGGAATTGATGCGCGACCGCTCAGCTATAATTTAACAGGCATTGGTTATTATTTAAAAAATACATTGGATGCCCTCCAGTCAATTGATGATGTAAATAATTACTATCTGGTTTCCAATAAAATAATTAATTATCAACTGGTTAATGATAAATGGCAAAAAATTGAAGGACGTTTTGGCTACTCGTCCGTCAGTTCGCCGTGGATGCAATTCATGGCACCCCGGATTGCATATAAATGCAAATTTGATGTATTCTGGGGTACACGTCATCATTTGCCGTTGTTTTTGCCCTTTCAGGTCAAACGCTTGGTTACCATTCATGATCTGGTTCATCTTAAGCATCCCGAGACAATGCTTAAGAAGAATTTGATTTTAGAGCGTATCTTGATGAACAGGTCGCTGGCAACTGCAGATGCAATTATCAGTATCTCTCATGCCACAGCGGCAGACATTCTAAAATATTATCCAGATGTTTCCCGAGAGAATATCTACACAGTCTATCCGGGGGTGCCCAAATTAAAAAGGAAAAAGGCTTCGTGTGCGATAGTTGAACAATTGCCGCACAACTATTTTTTATTTGTCGGTACGATGGAACCGAGAAAAAATTTACATAATCTATTAAGAGCATTTGAAAGATTGAATCCTGAAAATTATGATGTGCATCTTGTCATTGCGGGCGGCAGAGGATGGAAAGATAAAGAGTTAAAAATATTTTTTGATAATTATAAGTTTGCTTCTCGTATTGTGTTCACAGGATATGTCCCACGGGAAATAATGATCAGTCTTTATAAAAAGGCGGCTTGCCTGATTTTTCCGTCGCTGTATGAAGGGTTTGGATTTCCCATTATAGAGGCGATGTCCTGTGGTATACCGGTGATCACATCGGATAGATCATCCATGAAGGAAATAGCATCTGATGCCGCCTTACTGGTTAATCCATATGATATTGCGTCTATTGAAGGTGCCATGAAGCTGATTTTAACGGACAAGGATCTTAAGAAAAAACTTATCGAAAAAGCAGCATTGCGGTTAAAAATTTTTTCATGGGATCGATGCGCCAGAGAATCAATGGCGATATTTGATAAGGTTATGAAACATTGAAAGTTTTACAAATATATAAGGATTATTATCCACCGGTTAAAGGGGGAATTGAAAAACATATTCATCTTTTAGCCAATGGATTGTGCCGGCATGGTGTTGATGTTGAAGTCCTTGTATCAAATGTAACCCAAAAATTTGATATAGAATATAATAATAATATTCGCATTATTAAAGCCCCGCAGCTGGGCCGAATCGCATCCGCACCTATCAATCCGACATTTTCGCGGTTATTGGTTAAAGCAGCTGAAAAAGCGGACATTTTACACTTTCATTTGCCAAATCCGACTGCGGTGATGTCATACCTTTTTACAGGGATACAAAAGCCCCTGGTGGTGACCTATCACAGTGACATTGTCCGGCAGAAGTTTTTAAAAAAAATTTATGTCCCATTTTCAAAAAAATTTTTAAAAAAAACAGATGCTATTATTGCCACTTCGCCCTGTTATGTGCATACGTCAGAAGAGTTGGTTCATTATCGGAACAAATGCCACATTATTCCTTTGGGGATACAGTTGCCGAGAAATAATTCAAATAAAGAACCAACGATATCTCCTGAAGTGATTCGGGATCGGTTTGGCTCACGGCTTATTCTTTTTGTCGGCAAATTTAGATATTATAAAGGATTACATTGTCTTGTGAAAGCCATGAAAGCAGTCGATGCAAAACTTTTGCTCATTGGCTCGGGACCGCTGGAAAAGCAGCTTAAAGCATATGTCGCATCATTGTCATTACAAGAAAAAATTATTTTTTTATGAGAAGTTACGGATAGAGATATTTCATCATATTTTAAAGCCAGTGATCTCGTTATTTTACCTTCCATATATAAAAGTGAAGCATTTGGTATGGTTTTACTGGAAGCGATGTCATACGGAAAAGCGATTGTCAGTACTGAGCTTGGAACCGGCACCTCATTTGTCAACGTGCACAATGAGACCGGGTATGTGGTGTCCCCGGGCAATATTAAGGAATTGGCCGGGGCAATCAATATTATTTTGAGCGATGAAGGGTTGCGCAATAAATTTGGTGAGGCCGGGAAACGGCGTGTCTGGCAATATTTTAGTTTGCAGCAGATGATCGACCAGATTATGGGCGTCTATTCGGAAATGTTGAAATAATTTCTGATTCTGATGAATCGGAATGATTTTTGCAACAAATTCGTAGGGCAATTGATTAAAAAATAAATGTAACCTGAAAGGCGTGTTTTGATTTTTCCTCACAGTATCGGTGTTTATATTGAATCGGATCGGGCATCAATCGTTCTGGTAAAACTTCATTTCAGAACCTTAAGGGTAGTGGAGCAAAAATTTTTCCCATTGAGTTCGGAAAAAAAGATGGATGAGCGTGTCAAAGAAATAAAACACGCACTGAAAGAAGTTATCCAAAAGCATCGGGTTGCTGATCCCATTATCTATCTTGGCATCCCCAGAGCGCACTCCATACTTAAATTTATTGATTTTCCGGTATCCGTAAAGGAAAATTTAAGAGAGACCATCGCCTATGAGATGGAGAA
>JAQIBZ010000161.1 GCA_027858815.1 Desulfobacteraceae bacterium | reverse complement strand
TGCTATTACCCCTCCGGATTGTTTCGATTGCTGTGCTCATCCGGTTTGTCGAGTTTCCGCTGACACTTCCCAAAAACCTGTCAATGGTCATCCATGGGTCAGAAGTCCTGTTGCTTGCTGTTGTTGCTGTTTATGCATTGTTTTACGGTATCTCGATTCTGGACCGGTTGTTTTTGCAAATGTCCGATGATCTCAAGGAAGCGTTTCCTTTTCAGATTTTTGAGCGGCTTAAGCGTGTCTTAAAACTGAGTATTCTGGTCACTGTCGGCATTGTAGTGATTTTTATACAGCCCGACGTATTTCCTGAATGGATATTCAAAACCAATTGGTGGGTGTATTTTTTCATATTTGCCGTAGTGCTCATCGTTTTTATGGTCAATCGCCTGATGGGACAGTTTTTTACACGGCTGACCATTCTGTTCAAGGATTCCGGCAAAAACTTGCGGTTGCGAATGGTATTGCGGGCTGCCATATGGCCCATCCGGATTTTGCTTCTGGTGTTTGTTCTGTTTGCAGTCGGCGAAATGTTAACCTTTCCGGTAACTTTCGTTAATATACGAGATTCCATTATCGGAGCACTGATTGCCGGTGCCATATTTTTCTTTGTTTATCGACTGCTGGATATTGTGGAGTTTCAGCTTTCTCAATATGTGAAGCGGGATGACAATCTCCTGGATTTGAATTTTGTCCAGGTGGTTCGATTGATCACGCGATTTACTGTGGTGATTGTCGGATCCATTTATGTGGTGCGGGCATTGTCCGGCAAACCGTTGACCGCCATTTTTGCCGGACTGGGCATTGGTGGTATTGCCATTGCAATGGCGGCCCAGGATACGTTGAAGAATCTGCTGGGCGGGGTGATGATTATGATGGACAAACCCTTTAATGTCGGAGAACGGGTCGTGGTGGAAGGCTGTGACGGTGTTATTGAGGAAATTGGCTTCCGTTCCACGCGGGTCAGAACCCTGACCGGGCATCTGGTGACCGTTCCGAACGAGAAAATGGCCGGTAACCGGGTGGAAAATATTGCCAAACGCCCCCATATCCGTCGGCTGACAAACATCACGATTACCTATGACACGCCGGTTGAAAAAATCGAAAAAGCCATTCAGATTATTCGTGATATTCTAAACAACCATAAAGGGATGCATCCGGATTTTCCCCCTAAGGTTTTTTTTAATGAATTTAACGATACATCGTTAAATATCATGATGATTTACTGGTTTCACCCCAATGATTACTGGGGCTATATGGAATTTACAGAGTCCGTGAATTTAAAGATCATGCGAGCATTTGAAACTGAAGGGATTGAATTTGCCTTCCCGACAACAACGACATATCTTGCTCAGGATGACCGGCGGCCGCTGCATGTCAATTTTTCAGCAGCAGGTGAAAAAATAAAACCAAACAGTGAAAAAGCCGGGGAGGATAACAATGAACAGTGACGGACTTATTTTTGCCAGGATTCTGGACGGAAGCGGCGGCGGCAAAAAAATAGACTGGGAAGGTCTGAAAAAATGGACACCGGAAATGGGGCTTCTCTGGGTTCATCTGGACTACACCAGCAAAGATGTCCAGCAGTGGCTGAATGAAGAAAGCGGCCTGAATCCGCTGACCTGTGAAATTCTGATGGAAGAAGACACCCGGCCCCGTGTGGTGACGTCCAAAGACGGCCTGTTTCTGATCCTGCGTGGTGTCAACTGCAATCCCGGTTCTGATTCTGAGGATATGGTGGCCTTGCGCATGAATTTTAATGAAACCCGCATTATCACCATGCGTCAGCGGCGGGTGATGGCCACTGATGACATCAATAAGGCGATTGAAGAAGGAGAAGGCCCGACCCGTGCCGGGGATTTTCTGATCATGACCATTGAACGAATGGTCGACCGGATGGGGGATGTGATCGCAGAAGTTGACGAAGGCGTTGACGAACTCGAAGACACGGTGCTTTCGGCTGAAAGTTATGAATTACGCCCCAAAATATCGAAATTAAGACGCCAGGGTATCAGCCTGCGACGTTATATTGCTCCACAGCGGGATGTACTGGCCAGGCTGTTGCATGAAAACATCCCCTGGCTGACTGAAAAGGATAAACTTCGGCTCAGGGAAACCGCTGAACGCACGGCACGTTTTGTAGAAGATATTGATTCCGCTCGGGACCGGGCGGCCATAATTCAGGAAGAATTGAACAATCGGCTGTCCGAACAGATGAACAAGGCCATGTATTTGCTTTCAATCGTGGCGGCCATTTTTTTGCCGCTGGGGCTGCTGACCGGGCTTCTGGGGATCAATGTCGGCGGTATCCCTGGCACGGAAAGTCATTTGGCGTTTGCCATCGTCTGTCTGACGCTGGTGATTATCGCCGTTTTTCTTCTGTCGATTTTCAGGCGTATGAAATGGTTGTAGTAATTTTTTATGTCAGAATTTTAAAGAACCGTTCATTGGGAAAAAAGAGCGCCTGAAAGGTAGAAAATGTTAATGTTCAGTATTGTCATCGGGTTGGTATTACTGCTGTTCGGGAGAAAACTTTTCTGGCTGTTAGTGGCTGTATCCGGATTCATGGTGGGGGTTCAGTTTTCCCAAATGCTGTTTCCTGATTATTCCCAATGGATTCAACTGACGATAGCGCTCGGCATCGGTGCTGTCAGCGCATTGGTGGCCATACTGGTTCAGAGAATTGCCTTTGTCCTAGCCGGTTTTATGGCCGGGATTTTTATGGTACTGATGGCGACGCAATTTTTTGGTTTTAATGATTTCTCCGCTTTTTGGATTGTTTTAGGTGGTGCCGCCGGTGCGGTGGCCGGATACATATTTATTGACTGGGCCATTATCGTATTGTCCGCGATGATTGGTGCGGGTGTGATTGTTAATGTCCTTATCGGTGTGTTGCGATTGCCCCCGGCAATAAGCATTATCTTTTTTATGGTTTTGTCTGTTATCGGCGCAGTGGTACAGATGAGGCTGTCGGAAGATATTGCAGACGGGAATTAAACATTCTGAATGAGCAAAGGAGGATGTCTCTATTTACTGAAAGGGTTTTCTGGATTTTCCCTTTATTTCCCGTTTAATGGTTTCCGCGATAAACTGCCCCTGTTGTTGAGCAACCGGTGCAAGCCCGGGAAGTGGATTGCCGTTTTTATCTGATACACGGGCCTGGTCACCCGCCACAAAAAATTCCGGGAATCCCTTCAGACTTAAATCCGATTCAACAATGATCCGGTTGGTAAGGTTCCTTTCAAGATTAAAAGAATTGTTAATGCCGGAGGCAGCTATTCCTGCCGCCCAGATCACTGTCGAAGCAAGAATCCTCTCTTCTCCAAGCACGACACCGGTTTCTGCTACACAAGTAACCCGTTTGTTGACCCATACTTCAACACCGAGTTTTTCAAGATCTCGTGTTGCATGCCCAGACATTTTTTTTGAAAAACTCGGCAATATCCTCGGGCCGGCTTCAATCAAAATAATCCGGGAGAGTTTTGGGTCAATTCGCTTGAAATCCTTTGCAAGCTCAATACAAGCATTTATAGTTTTTAATAGCTCTGAAATTGTCAAAGGAATGGAATATCCCTTGAATCATTAAGCTGTGATAATCCAGATTTGAGGCCTTGATCATCGTTTCGGCCATATGTAGGGGAGGGCTTTATGCCCTCGCGAAAAACGGGCGGGGATGAACCCCGCACCCTACTCTACGGAAAACGGGCGGGGATAAACCCCGCACCCTACGGAAAAACGGGCGTAAGCCTCAATCATCGGGAATAACTTCACCCAATTTTTCCAGATCA
>JAQIBZ010000160.1 GCA_027858815.1 Desulfobacteraceae bacterium | reverse complement strand
TGCACTCTAATCCAGAACTTGTTGTGCAATCTCCATAAAATCAGGAATAGCATCTTTCGTATATGTTTCAATAACCCGTTGCGCGACAGGAACGGCAAATTCTTTAAAATACCTGTTTACGTCTTTGAATGCAGGGCCAACAGACCCATCACTCAAGCGATAATTTCCGGAAAATACGCATTCAAGCTGGTCTTTGTCCTTTGCCCAGGGAATCTGCAGGATTTCTTCAATTTTTTTACTTTGCTCAACCAGTCGCAGCGGAAACAAAAACCGTACATTAAACCGACGGGCTACATCAAGATAGAAATCTAATGCCTCGCCGGTCTGATTAATTTTTACCTGGCCACTGTGCAGTTCCCGCTCTCCGGAAATAATGGGGATATTGCCCAGTTTTTTTGCAAGGGGAATCCGAATGCCATGCAAATACAAATGACATCCCGGGCATGGGGAAAAAAAACGATACCTTGCAATCAACTCAGATACGTACCGCCCGTTTAATATTCGCCAGAATTCAGGAGATCCGACAACAACCAGCGGATGTATTTTTACCTGGGGCAACCGGTCAGCCAATCGCCCAACCGCCTGTTCCACACTGTGCCAGGCACCGTATTCCGTTCCGGTATACGCATAGACCGGCAGCAAGTCCGTAAAGCCATCTTCTTCAACACTTTTAACTGCGGCCGCCACACTGTCCCGGCCGGCGATTTCCACAATCGCCAGATTTTCTATCTGCCGATAAGTAGCTATCTTTTCAGCAGAAAGCATCCAATCCGGATAATCAATCACCAGCTCCGGCTTATCCAGAAAGATTTCAGCTAATTTTTTTTTATATTCTGATGGTTCCATAGGTCTTCACAATAAAATTTATACCCTCAAACAACTCCATTTTGATCATGAAAAAAATTGAAGGTCGGGATTCCATTCCCAACAAATATTGCCAGCTCTTTGCCGGGTAAGAAAGAAACCCGGCCTACATTGTAGAGATCACCTATTTTTTCAATAATTTATAATTTCTATTTATTTTTACAGAACGTTCTAAAAAAGTCCAAGTTCAAGGCGCACAAATTCTTTAGAATGAGGCGTCGCTTGCTACTCCGCAGTGACAAAGAATGCAGTGCAACGCAGAAATTGGCCTTTTGGGGACGTTTTGCATTACATTTTGGAAATGACGCCCGTAGGCAATACCTTCATCAACCTTCCCACAATGTTCCAGGGATAAACAGGCACCGTCGATGATTTGACCTTTTTTTCTATCAACTGAGCAATGATGGCCGCCCCTTTTTCAACCGAGATCAGAAACGGTCTTTTTTTCAGCATATTATTAAGAGGTGTATCAATATACCCCGGGTATAAAACCGTCACATCAATTTTCTTTTTAAACAATTCCGCCCGGACTGCTTCTAAGTATATGGCAAACCCGGCTTTTGAGGCACAATAAGCCGAACTGTTCGGCATTCCCCGGAATGCCGCCACAGAGCTTGTTCCGACGATATGGCCTTTTCCTTTATCCAGAAAATAGGCTGCAGCGGCATCCACAGTGGCAATAGCGCCAATCAGGTTCACCTCAATGGTTTTTAGGGCTTTGGCAAAATCACCCCGCCCCACCTTTTCACCCAGACCAATACCGGCATTGGCAAAAACAATATCCAATCCTCCCAGTTCATCAGCCAGCTCATTGACAGCCTTAAACACATCATCATAATCCGTAACATCCAACGGACGAATGGCAACAACCGGCGGGTTGTGGACAGCAATAATTTCATTACGTACCTGTTTCAAAAGGTCTGCCTCCCGGGATGCCAGAGCCAGGGAATAGCCTTTTTTAGCCAGTTCAAATGCCAGGGCTTTTCCGATACCCGAAGAGGCACCGGTAATTAAAATAGATGAAGACATAAGAGACTCCTATGGTGATAAGGTTTACACTCTTTTGCGGTGGGATTTATTACAGCCACATCAACAATGAACAGACATGTCCAGTCTGATGTCCAATTACCTGTTTATTATCCTTGATTTTATTTTCTCGATACGCTGCGGCAGTTTTTTGTCTTTTGACATCTGGCGTTTCATACGGACAATTGCACTGCTCACGGAACTGTACCCGGCCATTGAGAATTCATTTCCAATAGCTTCAAGGCTGTCTTTTCGCAACTGTCGCGTCAAATAGATGGCAACGCCTCTGGGTTCATTAAAAATTCCCCGCCTGGATTTCATCAACTCACTTTCATCCACCCGATACTCGTTTGAAACAGCGATTTTAATCCAGTCCACATCCGGTGCCAGGATTGCGGAATCCGGTACCTGACGATGAGATTTTCCGGCATAGAATTCATTACGAACCCATTTTATAAAACTCTTTTCCCCTAAAATTGCCGGAAATTTTTTCATGGAAAATACCCGGAGGATATCTTCGCTGATATTGTCACGCATGGCTTGCCTGTATGCTTTTAAACTGCCCCGTCGAATATCTGAAATCAATGAAAAAATTATTTTTTTATTCAGCCAGTCCCATTTTTTGGCCTTGGACAAATAACCCGGATGACTGCTCCATGGATAACGGTCAATCTGATCAATCATCTTTTCTTTTTTCGGGTATCGATGAATATACTTCACCATTTCAAGCAGATAGTCACCTTCCTCGATCAGAATACTTTTAAATCGTCCGCGAAACAAGGGCCCGTCAAAATCATGAGCCCGGTTATACCGCTGGGTATACAGCCCGTTTATATGGCGCATACTTCTGGAAATGTTGGCTCCCGGTGTCCGGATCAGCATGTGATATTGGTTGGGCATCAGACAATATGCACTAATACCAATATCCCACATGGAAACGGATTCTTCAAGTAAATCGACAAATACCTGGTAGTCATACTTATCGACAAACACAATGTCTCCATGCCGCCCCCGGTTCGTCACATAATACCAGGCGCCTGGAAATTCTATTCTTAACGGTCTGCTCATAACATACATAAATAACAATTAATAAATTAATTGTCAAACGAAGACTTGACCCCTTATGACTCTTTCTCCAACAACAACATAATGAGGTTGAAAAATATATACTATGAATATATTGGGTATTCGACTGGTTTCAGGTATCAGATCCGAAAAAAAATTAAGATATATTTTTATAAACCGATTTTCTCATTGATTTTTTTTCTATCTATTACATATTGTCATAATATCATATCTGATTAAAAATTATGATTCACACTATATTTCTATCTTATAAACGGGAGGCAATTATGAAAAAATGGCAATGCACAGTCTGCGGATATATTCATGACGGGGAGCAACCGCCGGAAACATGTCCGGTATGCGGAGCGGATAAGAGTCAATTTGTTGAAATCAAGGATACCGTCGAAGACAGTGACTCAAAAAAAGCACCGGCTGCAGAAAAAACAGTAGAAACAAAGCCCAAGACCGCAACAGACACGCCTGCGCCGCCCCTGTTTTCCTTAGATACCGTCACCAGTCTGATGCTCAAATACCATCTCCACCCGGTTACGGTACATTTCCCAAACGGTGTGATTCCGGTAGCGGTGGCTTTTATTTTTCTGGCGGCAATTTTTGAATTTGCCGGTCTGTCAACCGCATCTTTTTACAATATGATCTTTGTGGTCCTGACACTGCCTGTTGTTTTGTTCACCGGATATAATGAATGGAAAAATAAATACCAGGGAGCGATAACCAGCATTTTTAAGATTAAGATTATTTCCGCACTGATTGTGACAGTTACGGCTGTCATTATCGTATTATGGCATTTAATGGCACCTGAAAGCCATGGCCAGCCACTTTTTCTTGTGCTTCACCTGATCATGCTTGCAGCGACCGGGATTGCAGGGCAT
>JAQIBZ010000124.1 GCA_027858815.1 Desulfobacteraceae bacterium | reverse complement strand
TCTTCATACCGGTGCAGGTTCATTTTCTGAGGCGGTTCCAGAGAAAGGATTTCCCGCACCCGTTCGATGGCCTCATCCTGGTTCTGACAAAAATGATCTGCCCCGCCGGAAACATGGGTGTGTACACGGGCACCGCCTAAATCCTCTGCAGAAATCACTTCGCCGGTAGCCATTTTGACCAGGGGTGGCCCGCCGAGAAAAGAATAGGACATCTGATCAACCATAACGGACTGGCATGCCATGAATACGATATATGCGCCACCGGCAGTATTACCACCGGTGCTGAACGTAATCTGTTTTAAGCCATTGGCAGACATGCGCGCCATATTGTAAAACATGGTTCCGAAATGTTGGTCATCGGGGAATACGTCCGCCTGCATGGGTAGGAACGCACCGCCGGAGTCTGCGATATAGACACAATTTAAACCGTTTTTTTCAGCAATGGACTGAGCACGGATATGTTTTTTTAAAGTAATGGGAAAATAGGTCCCGGCTTTGACCCGACTGTCATTAGCAAAGATCATGGTCCAGTTGCCCTGGATCTTTCCAATACCGGTGACCACACCGCCGCAGGGGACATCCGGGACGCCAGGATAATCCATGCCGAATCCGGCAATACTGCTGAGTTCGTAAAACCGGGTTCCCAGATCAATAAGCTGTTCGATTAGTTCCCGAACCGGTTTTTTCCCCTGTTTTCGAAGCTTTTCAATGGCTTTATCCCCGCCTGGGAACATTGCCTGATGGACCCGTTCATCTAATTTTTTTTCCTCATTTTCCCAATGCTGACGGTTTTGGATGGATATAATAGATGTTTCTGGCATCGTCATTCCCTCATTTTTTCTGGTTATTATTTTCCGTGATAAACAGGCTTCCTCTTCTCCCTGAAAGCGGCCAAACCTTCCAGTCGGTCTTCCGACGGGATCGTAATCCAATAGGCATTCGACTCAATAGCAAGTCCGGTATTCAGATCCGTTTCAAGGCCTGCGTTAATAGCATATTTTGCCTGTTCAATGGCAATCGGGCCGCATTCACAAATCATTGCCGCCATATTTTTTGCTTCGTCCATCAGAAGGTCTTTTTCACATATTTTATTTACCAGGCCTATTTGAAGTGCTTCTTTTGCATCCACCCGCCGACCGGTAAAAATCAATTCCTTTGCCTTGCCACGCCCAATCAGTCGAGGTAAACGCTGAGTCCCCCCGGCTCCGGGAATAATCGCCAGACGGGCTTCAGTTAACCCCATACTCGCATTAATTGCTGCAATTCTGATATCTGCTGCAAGAAGGAGTTCCGTGCCGCCACCTAAGGCAATACCGTTAACTGCTGCAATCACCGGTTTATTTAAAGACTCAATACTGGTAAACAAAGTACGGATAGTATAAATAAACTTTTTAACCTCTGGCGGTGTTAAGTTTATTCTTTCTTTTAAATCCGCACCGGCACAGAATGCTTTTTCTCCGGCACCGGTAATGATTACCACCCGAACATCCGGATTAAAACGAATGTCTTCTACTGCATCCCGCAATGCATTCAACATTTCAAAATTAAATGAATTCATGATTGCCGGCCGGTTTAATGTAAAAACCGCTACCTGATTTTCTATTTGGATCTGTAAAACTTTTTCAGTCATGGTTCACTCCTTATTTTATCAACAACCGATATACCGCGATATAACCATCCGCTGGATTTCTGACGTACCCTCACCTATGTCTAAGAGCTTCTGATCACGGAAAAATCTTTCCACATCATACTCTTTCATCAATCCGTAACCGCCATGAATCTGAACCGCATTGTTTGCAACCCGGCCCATCAGTTCGGAACAATAAACTTTTGCCATGGCAGCTTCTTTCTGAAAATTTCGGTTGTTATCTTTTAACCAGCAGGGTTTATAAAGCAGATTCCGGGCACATTCCAGTTCAATGGCCGCATCAGCCAGTTTAAAAGAAATCGCCTGGTATTTTGAAATCGGTTTTCCGAATTGTTCACGGTTTTGTGCATATTTTAAGGCAGCTTCATAAGCGCCCTGTGCACCGCCCAGCCCCATAGAGCCGATAGACAAACGACCACCGTCAAGGGTTTGGAGCATCTGATGGAATCCGCTCCCCTGTTCGCCAAGAATGTTTTCTTTGGGGATACGGACATCATCAAAATAAAGCTCAGCCGTATTAGAAGCCCGCCACATCATTTTTTTATGCATGGGAACGGCTTTTAAACCCGGCGTACCATGTTCCACCAGAAAACAGCTGTATTCATTTTTTCCATCCGGTTTTTTACCGGTAACCGCCTGAACAGTGACACCTAATGACAGATCACAGGCTGCGTTGGTAATAAAAATTTTTGATCCGTTAATCACCCACTCATTACCATCTAATACGGCATTGGTTTTACTGCCGCCGGCATCTGAACCGGCCGTGGGTTCTGTTAGACCAAATCCCCACAAGGACTTACCAGTAGAGAGTTTAGGTAGGTATTTCTTTTTTTGTTCTTCAGATCCAAAATAATAAATAGGACCTATGCCCAGAGAGTTCGCCGCAGCAACGGTGGCAGCCTGAGAACCATCAACACGGGCGACTTCTTCAACCGCGATGATATATGAAATATAATCAAGTTCCTGCCCTCCGTACTTTTCAGAGACAAACATACCGAAAAGACCAATTTCACCCATTTTTTTTGTCAGATCATTAGAAAAGGTTTCAGTTTCATCAAGATCTGCGGCAATAGGTGCAATTTCTTTTTCCGCAAATTTTCGAACTTCTTTCCGAATCATTTCCTGTTGTTTGGATAGATCAAAATCCATAAAAGGCCTCCTTTACTGCGGTGATGGCTATGAAATACAAATCAGGGTAAAAAGAAATTGAGATCGAAGATTGCTTAGAGAATAGTATTAACTATATGTTATTTTAAGTCATAAATAAAATCATTATTTCAATTTCGATATTTCAACATAACCCAATTTTAATGATAAATTTAATTTTTTTTTAAATATTATCCACCTCGTTAAAACGAAATATAGAGAAATTTATCGTTAACGTCAACGTAAAGTTCAAGAAAATGACTTTTACTCATTTAGTCGCATCCAAACATCCTAAAAAAACAAAAATAACCACTAATTAAAAATTTGATTTTCGAAGAAGCTGATTTATGATATTCAAATTAAAGTTATTGCGTATTTTTCAAAATTGATCTTTTTCTCATTGTTAACAAAAAAGCTATCGTATCCATGTTAAAAACAACTCCTGAATCCGGTTCTGCAAAGGCTGACGAGCGCAGCGGTTTTCTTCTTTACAACAGACGCCCTGCCCTTTCTGAAGAAATTTTAGAATCATTAAATGAAGCTGAAACCATCACCGGTATAAACATCAGTGAGCTTCGGATGAGAATGATCGGACTCGGAATCGGTGCATTTAACATTAAAGGTTCTTTAAACGATTTAGAAACATGCGCTGCTGACATGAAGACCATCGGTTTTGATACGGCTGTGGTTGCAAAGGATTTTATCAAAAAAGGCAAACTCCCCTCACCAGCCAGACAACTCAATCTGACTGATTCAACGATGACTTTTTTTGATGCCAATGAAAATACACTTTTTGAAATCAAGAAAGAGACCGATTTGCTGATCATCATAACCGATCTTTCCGGAAAAGTAGTCCGGCAAATGATGACAGCCATGGCATATACCGGCAATGCCATAAACAAAAGATTTGAAGAAAACCTTAAAAAAATATCCATCTCAAAACCGGCGGCGATTTTTTATGCATTAAACAGCGATACGCAAAGCGGCGTATATGTTGATTCTGAGATATTTGCCTACATGGGACTTAACGATAAGTTAACATACAGTAAAGGATCAAACTTTCGGGTAATGATCAACGAGGCAATGACATTATGCAAAACCAGCACTACTGAAGAAAATTTTGGAATTTCACTTCTGCCCGGTGCCAATCCGGAATGGTCCAAGGGTAAATCATCAGTGGAAAAAGAACTGGGAAGATATGCCCGGTATATCCTTACCGCAGTTGAAAGAAAGCTCCTGCCGTTTGAACCGGAAAGCCCTGACCCGTCAAAAAATGGCAATTCTTCTTCAACTGAGAATACGACCGAAGTCAATCACATGGGAATGCAGTCGTCAAAAGGCCTTCAACCTCCCCCGGATATGAATTATTCGAAAATAACGTCTTTGTTTCAAACATCTTTGCCTGAGCTGATTGTCGGTTTAATTGTCCTGGTATCACCCTTTTCTTTTTTCATGTCCGGGATACAAAGCATCTCCGCGCATCATGTTTTCTGGAAAGCAGCTACCGGGTCCGCAATTGTGCTGGCCGGATTTTTGATGTTTTGTTATTCGTTGCTGCTTCTCTATTACCGACGAATGGTGGAAAACACACCTACATCAAAAGTTCGTTCTTTATCCATGGGAATGGTTGAATTATCGGGTAGAGCAAAACTTTACTATGATTTGCGGGCATCTGCGACTAAAACGCCATGTGTTTATTACCGGTGCCGCTATTATAAATATCAAAGAACCAGCGATAGTTCACACTGGCGCCTCACCCGATCAGTTGCTTCAGGCAAAATCCCGTTTTATATTCAAGATGATACCGGACAGGTCCTTATTAAACCAAAAGGTGCGGTTTTTAATATTCCCATGGTCACCCAGTCTTTTCAGGGCAGCTATATTCCAACACTTTCCCTGCAGCTGCATGATCCGAATACAAAAGTGGTGGAAGAACTGGTACCTGAACGGGCACGGCTATATGTTCTCGGTTCCGCGCACATTGAAAAGCACGGAAAAAAAACACGCGAAATTATCATTGATAAATTACGAATGTTAAAACAAAGTCCGAAAACCATGTCTGAGTACGATGTTAACGGGGATGGAAATATTGACGGAGATGAATGGGAAGCTGCCCGTAATGATGCTGAACGGATGGTCTACGCAGAATCATTAGCAAATGGTCCGGGAGAATCCGAAACGGTTGTGATAGAAAAACCTCGTTTCGGGATGCTGCCGTTTATCATTGCAGATTCTGAAAAAAATTTAATCCGAAAACTGATGTTCCGCACATGGATATTTCTGGTAGGCGGCTTGATTACTATTGGATTCAGTACAAACTTTTTTTACAATTGAAAA
>JAQIBZ010000020.1 GCA_027858815.1 Desulfobacteraceae bacterium | reverse complement strand
AGGGCACCGCACCTGCTTTGTTCCCGGGCACTTGAAGTACGACGAGTACGTCTTCGTGCCCGGCGCCTCGCATCTGCGGCACCCTGTAAACGCTTACAGAACAACAGTTTACGAAAAATTGATAATTTCGACCCCGTTAACGGGTACAAATCATTAAACATGGGAATGACTCCATTTCAGGAGGCTGAAATTATCCGGATTTAAGAATTTTTCGGCCAGGCTTTTTTTGTCAATCTGATGCGTTACTCTATGGTCGATAACTTTTTGATAGGTTCGGAGTAATTGGTTTTGATAAACGTTTTGACTGAATTTTTTTTCCACGATGGCACGGTTGTGGTTAATGATATCGGAATTGTTTTGCGTTTGAATGAAATCTGATAAGAAAGGATTCAACGCTATGATCCTGTTTTTGAATTTCTTATCTGATTGAATGCTTGTAATAATAATTTTTTGAAAATGTTCATCAAGAATTCCAAAGTCAATATCATTGCCTGAAGTCATGTTTTTATAAGCACGATCAATGGCAGTCTCTGAAACTGTAATTTTAAACGTAGCGGCATTTTCCAAGATGCAGGATTTCCATTGATCAAAAAACTGTTTTTGATCAATGGCGTTAATCGGAATTAAAATATTATCATACAAATGATCCAGCGCCATATCCTTAGCGGAAAAGTCGGTGCAGATATCCGCAAGGTGCCTGCCTGAAAGCATCTGACCGGCTGTCCATGGTTCAAGAAAAGAAAATCCGAAGCCTTCGGAAATACTGGTGGTGATGATTCTTTTGGCGGATTGAATAAGATCAAGAAAAGCATGGTGTTCAGACGCTTCAAATATAACGTTTAAATGAGAGTCTTTAGCAAATTGCTTCCATAGATTGTAATAGTGCCAGTCCCGGATACTGTTTGGGGGCAGGGTAATTGCCAGGGAATCATTTCCAGGAAAAAATAATGAAAGTAAAATAGCCTCGCCGATATTTTTTCTCCGGATAGCACGCACAGGGTATAACACATAATCCATTGAAATTTTTTTGACCGGTAAGACATTAAACGGGGTGACCATATTAATTAGCAAATGCAATCCGGATTTATTCAGCCCGGATTTTAAAAGGATATGATAATCACGGGAATTTATGACGCTGTAATGGCAGTTGGACGGATAATCTTCATCTGCATCATACACCCAGGGGCGTCCATCTTCTGCAAAATCGTGAATTTGTAGCAGCAGTCTGACGTTGTTTCTGGAAAGTATTTTTAAAATTTTTAACAATTGTTGGTTTTTTGAAAGCAACGGATTATGGACGTGAAGTACATCGCAGCCGGATGGCCAATGATCTGATATTGCCTTGATAATTTTTTTGCCTGAAATTTCAGGCAGGGGTTGTTCAATCCCCGGCTGATCATAGGCGATTTCCGGTATGACTATGGTTTTAACCCCCAACTCAGCTTGGGGCTTTTCACCGGTAATGATCAGTATCTCACAATTATCTTTAAGAGCCCGGATCTGTTGTCGGATGACGGTCGTTACACCGCCGGGTTTGAGGTGATAATGGAGAAAGGCAATTTTCATTTTTTTTTGCTTTTTTCGTTTTTTTGCTTAAGACAGTCAAAGGGTGTTAAAATAAAAAATCGGATTTTTTTTGCACGTTCAGTTGTAATTGGATTTAAAAAAAATATTATTAGAAGCTGTCTCAAAATAAATATTGTGCTCAAGAACAAGGCGCGATCCAACGAAAAAGCGGAGTTTATTTCTATAAATAAGTATTTTGAGATGGAGCGCAACGCAGTTATTGAGTATTAGATTTTTTTTTGAGATAGCTTCTCGTCAGTGTAAATGGTCGGATCCTTGACCTGTGCTTCGGCAAATCCTTTTTTTCTCAGAAGACAGCTGTCACAAAAACCGCAGGCACGCCCGTAATGGTCCGGATCATAACAGCTGTGGGTAATGGAATAATCAACATTTAATTTTATTCCGGTTTGAATTATTTCTGCCTTGCTCATGTGCAGC
>JAQIBZ010000011.1 GCA_027858815.1 Desulfobacteraceae bacterium | reverse complement strand
GCTGATTCGGCCGGCCGGGTTTTGGCCCGTATCACAGCGTCTGATAATACTTTACCGTTTTCCATAATCACAGCTTTGGCAGTCAGGGAGCCGATGTCGCAGCCAGCTACTATCATGTTGGTCTCTCCTATAAATATAAATTGAGATCTCATTGTAGGGGCGGGGTTTATCCCCGCCCGAAAAAGGGGTATCCATATCGTAAAACTAAGGCGGGGATAAACCCCGCCCCTACGATCTATTTTTTTCCGTTACCATTCAGGTGTTCCATAGAGAGCAACGCCGCCCCGATAGCCCCCGCAATCTGAGGATCCGCTTTTCTGGCTTTTTTAATCCGTTTGCCGATCAGCTTTTCCAAAGTGGCAACCACGCCGATATTTTTTGCCACCCCGCCGGTCATGAAAATATCCCCTTCCGGCTTGACGGTATTGACCAGGATCGCCACCCGGCCGGCCATGGCCGTATTAATTCCCGCACCAATGTCTTCTATGGGAACGCCTGAGTTGATGTATTTAATGACATCCGCCTGTGCCCACACCGTACAGGTGGAAGCCAGTGTTATCGGGTTTTTGGCTTTGGCAGATAATTTGCCCATTTCATCAATGCCGACATTTAAGACTTTGGCCATGACTTCTAAAAAACGCCCGGTGCCGGAGGCGCATTTGTCATTGGCGGAAAACCGGCCGACATTTCCATCCTTATCAAGTTTCATGGTTTTGCAGTCCTGGCCGCCGATATCGATCACTGTTTCAGCGGTGGGAAGCATCCAGCGTGCGCCTTTTCCGTGACATTTGATTTCCGATACCACTTCATCGACAAAGTCGATTTTTTCACGGCCGTAACCGGTGCCGATACAATATTTGATGTCTTCTTTGGATACACCGGCAGCATCCAGTGCCCCTTTTAATGCGGCGTCAGCAGAATCCTTTGGCCGGGGTTTGGATTTAATGATATGACTGCCGATAATTCTTCCGTTTTTCATGATGACGGCTTTTGAAGTGAGGGAGCCGACATCACAGCCCGCAACGATACTCATAACAATCCCCTTATTTTGAAAAATTCGTCCAAACGTTCTTTGGTTGCATCCCAGGACTCCACCCGATCGTCAAACGCATCATCATTCATGATGTGAGTGGGAAAACCGTGTTTTTCCATGTCCCTGGCAAACGGTTTCACCATTCCCCAGGTATTTCTGCAACCCGGGGTACCGTTGTATAACACGCAGTCCGCATCATACATTTTTGCACAGACCAGCGATTCGTCCAGCCACATGCCCTTTTTATCATAGGGCCCCCGGATGGATCGGACCATGGGCAGCCGGGCATTCATCTGGGCAATGGTGTCCAGCATGGCATCCGGTGATGAGGTGTCGATGCCGTAAGCAGAACCCGGCATTTCTTGGGCATATTTATTGTTGTCTCTGAAATTGCGTGTCAGGATGGACCCGACATGGGCGATACCCCGTTCTTCCAGAAAATGATTAAAGTTTACGTCTACCGTATAATGATCAATATAGCACATGAACACGCGCAGCTTTTCTTTTCCGTTTTTCAGTCCTGAAATACCGGCGTCGGCATTCTCTTTTGTTTTTTTAACCATGGCTTCTAAAAGTTTTGTAAATTCTGCGCACCCTGAAAAACAGAACCGGCCGGCATAAAGCAAGAGGTTGAACACGGGTGGCACGGGAGTGGGTTTCAGCATGAGCATGTCTTCAAGGTCAGCCATCATGGCATCCTGTTTGTCAACTTCTGCAAGCTTTTCGGCCAGGCGGTCGTAATCGAGTTTATTGCCGGAGTGTTGTTCCGCAAATTTGATCATCTCCTTGTAGTCATCAATATGATATTGCTGGCTGCGGTCGTCCCCAATGGAGGAAGGGTAGTTTAGCTGGAAAAAAGGTTTTTCCAGATATTCGGATGCAAAGGCAAACGCATTGGCATTTGTGTCGCAAACACCGGGTGTGTCGCAGATCACCATATCAATTTTTTCAAAAAATCCTCCCAGAACTGCACCAAGAGCACCCCGCTGGGAAGAACAGGATGTTTCAGGCATGCCGATTTCACAGCAATAATCCATATAGTCAAACATGCCCCTTTTCCAGACCATGGCGCCGACAGCCGTTAACATTTCAAACGTTACCGGCACAATATCCATGGCATGCAGGATAACCGGGGAATTGCAGAATGTGGTGGCGCAAATTTTTTTCCCTTGCGCGTGTGCGGTCAGTATATTTTCATAGTATTTGCTCATCATTTCAAGCGCCTGAACACCCGGATCACCGGCATCAATAAATGTTTTGGCGATGTTTTTATAGTAGGGGATATACCGATAGGTGAGTTCGGTTTCCTTTTTTGTACCCATGGGAACAGCCGCCGCGGTTTTAAGTGTTTTTCCCATCAGCCAGTCATAGTTGTATTCTCGGATCTCGGGTCTCATATTCTCTCTCCTTAGATTTTACTAAAAAGTGCTGAGCTTCGTTATCGTGCCGGCTTTAAGCTTGGAAAGAATGACGTATACGTCTTCATTCCTCTGGCCTTGCTCAGCCTCTTTTTATCAAAATCTATATATATCGTTTTAAGCATTGGCAGCCAGTTTTTTTGTTTTGTATCAATCGGTTCCAAATCCGCGACCGACCATATCAAAGC
>JAQIBZ010000640.1 GCA_027858815.1 Desulfobacteraceae bacterium | reverse complement strand
TAATGTATACATATCTTCAGGCGGCTCAACCCATGGATCTTCAAGAACACCACCCTCATAACTGATATGAAGCAAATTCCTGTCTGTACTGTACGGTGATTTCTTGGTAGCGGTCACCGGAATGCCGTGTTTTTGGGCAAATTCCATTAAAACGGTTCTGGAATTTAGATCCCACTCACGCCAGGGCGCAACGATTTTAATATGCGGATTAATGGCTAAGTAAGACAATTCAAAACGCACCTGATCATTTCCCTTACCAGTGGCGCCATGACTTACCGCATCCGCATTCTCCAGCTCGGCGATTTCCATCTGACGTTTGGCAATCAGGGGCCGGGCCAGCGAAGTGCCCAGAAGGTACTGTCCTTCATAGATGGCATTTCCACGAAATGCCGGGAATACATAATCTTTTACAAACTCTTCGCGCAAATCATCGACATAAACGTTTACCGCACCGGTTGATCTTGCCTTTTCATCAATATGATCCAATTCTTCCGCCTGCCCAATATCAGCGGCAAATGCCACGACCTCACAATTATATGTTTCAATAAGCCATTTTAAAATTACGGATGTATCAAGGCCGCCGGAATACGCCAGAACCACCTTATTAATCTGTTTTGTCACGGTATATCTCCTTATTATAATAAAATATCAAGAATAGCCTTATGCATATGCATTTTATTCTCTGCCTGATCCCAAACCACTGATTGGGAACCTTCCAGCACATCAGCGGTGATCTCTTCCCCCCGATGAGCCGGCAGACAATGCATAACAATGACATCTTTATCAGCAACATCCAAAAGCAGGGAATTCACCTGATATGGTGCAAACGCTTTCTGCCGTTCGACCTGTTCTTTTTCCTGCCCCATGCTTGCCCATACATCCGTATTAATAACATCCGCATCCTGGGCAGCTGTAAGTGGATCTGTGGTCACTGAGATTGCAGTGTTTTTTTCATGGGCCAGAGCCAGAACATCCTTATCCGGAGCATAGTCTTTCGGACAGGCCAATGACAGAGAAAAACCTAATACAGCTGCGGCATTGATCCATGAATGGGCCATATTATTTCCATCACCAATCCAGGCAACATTCAACCCTTTACACGCCCCTTTATGTTCTATGACGGTTAACAGATCACTTAGAATCTGACAGGGATGATATTTATCAGTCAATGCGTTGATCACCGGAATATCTGCTGATGCGGCAAATTGCTCAATCAGATCCTGAGAAAAAGTTCTGAACGCAATTCCGTCAAGATATCTTGACAGCACACGGGCAGTGTCTTCAATCGGTTCATTCCGGGCCATCTGGGTATCCCCGGAGCTGATAAAAATGGGCGTTGCCCCGAGCTGAATGGCAGCGGTCTCAAATGAAATCCGTGTACGCGTGGACGGTTTATCAAAAATCAAACCAACAGATTTCCCGACCAGCGGTCGATCCGCGATGCCGTTTTTATACCGTGCTTTGAGTTCTGCTGCTCGATCGAACAATAATGTAAAATCTGACGTTTCAAGTTCCGCAAGTGTCAGAATATCTTTTTTCACTTTAACACCTCTTTTTTATTTTGTTACTTCCGTACCGATTCCCTTATCTGTAAATAATTCAAGCAACAGCGCATGGCGTTTGGTTCCGTTAATAATCTGGACTTTTTTTACACCGTTTCTCAAAGCATCCAGAGCATATTCAATTTTCGGGATCATACCGCCGGAAATTGTTTTCTCATCCACCATCTTCTTGATTGTTTTGGTATCAATAGATGAAATCAGCTTTCCGGATGCATCCATGACTCCGTCTACATCGGTTAAATAAACCAACCGTCCGGCTGTAAGTGCACTGGCAATCTTAGAGGCCACAAGATCCGCATTGATATTATAGGTTTCACCATTAACCCCCACACCGACCGGCGCAATCACGGGAATAAAGCCCTGGTCATTCAGCGTATGAATAATCAGCGGGTTAATTTTAGTGACTTTTCCCACATGGCCGGGATCAATGATTTCCGGTGGCTTGGTTTCATCCGGCTGATGCATGAGCTGAAGTTTTTCTGCTATAATCAATTCTCCGTCTTTTCCGCTGAGACCGACGGATTTAACACCCTGACGATTGATCTGGGCGACGATGCCTTTATTAACCTTTCCACCCAGGACCATTTCCACCACATCCATGGTCTGTTCATCCGTAAACCGCATGCCATTGATAAACTTTGTGGTGATTCCCATCTGGTCGAGAACCTTGCTGATCTGGGGTCCACCGCCGTGCACCACCACCGGGTTTATTCCGATATATTTCATCAACGTAATATCCCGGGCAAAATCTTCTTTTAACTGCTCATCCACCATGGCATGGCCACCGTATTTAACAACAATGGTCATCCCGGAAAAAAAACGTATATACGGCAATGACTCGATTAATATGTCGGCAACATTTGGTGTCATATTTTTTCCTTATAGAATGTATCGGCTCAGATCCTCATCATCCCGAATATCCTTAAACTTACTCTCCACATACGCCTTGTTAATCACAATATTTTTGTCGTCAATATCCGGGGCATCAAACAAAATATCTTCCAGCAGATGCTCCATCAGGGTATGGAGTCTCCGGGCACCGATATTTTCAGTATGGTTATTAACATCTTCAGCCACCTGAGCGATATTCTCAACTGCTTCATCTTCAAAAGAGATATGAACCTCTTCCGTCCGCAGCAATGCAATATACTGGAGCAGTAATGCATTTTTGGGTTCGGTCAATATGCGGTTGAATTCCTTTTTTCCGAGCGAATGGAGCTCAACCCGAATGGGAAAACGTCCCTGAAGCTCAGGAATCAGATCCGATGGCTTGCTCATATGAAATGCGCCGGAAGCAATGAATAAAATATGATCTGTTTTCACAGGCCCGTGTTTGGTTGTTACCGTGCTGCCTTCAACAATCGGCAGCAAATCCCGCTGGACACCTTCCCTTGATACATCCGGGCCGCTGCCCCCTTCTTTACCGGTAATTTTGTCGATTTCATCTAAAAAAATAATCCCGGACTGCTCGGCCTTTTCAATGGCTTCCTTAACCACCTTCTCCATATCCACAAGACGCTGTGCTTCTTCCTGGGCCAGTATTTCCAAGGCCTCTGCAACAGGCACCTTTCTTTTTTTCGACGACCCTTTGGGCATCATTCCGCCGAGCATATCCTTAAAATTAATCCCCATCTCTTCCATACCGGTGTTTGAAAAGATCTCAACCATGGGCATCGCTCTGTCAGGGACTTCCAAATCAACATAACGGGTATCTAACTTACCTTCATGGAGCATTTTACGCAGCTTTTCCCGAGTTGACGGAGTGGCCTTTTCTTCCCCGACCGGCTTAAGATCTATTTGTGGGTCCTTTAATTCATGAACATTGCTTTTATGCCCGTCTTTCGGCTCCGGAAGAAGTATATCAAGGATTCGTTCCTCGGCACTTTTCCTGGCTTTTATTTTGACGGTCTCTTGTTCACGGGACTTTATCATATTGATGCTCAATTCCAGCAAATCCCTGACCATTGATTCCACATCACGACCAACATATCCGACTTCCGTAAATTTTGAGGCTTCCACTTTTATAAACGGAGATTCGGTTAACCGGGCAAGTCGCCGGGCAATCTCCGTTTTCCCCACCCCGGTCGGCCCGATTAAAATAATATTTTTCGGTGCAATTTCTTCACG
>JAQIBZ010000584.1 GCA_027858815.1 Desulfobacteraceae bacterium | reverse complement strand
GATATAGAACGGGATTTTGAATTGTTTGAATCGATTTCAGAGGCTGTTGAAACTAAACGCGCATCATTTGACCTGAAGTTGCTGGAGCTTGATGAAATTGAGTGCTGATTCTTATTTTTTTTTAACCGACTTCGTTTATATCCTATAAAAATTATAGCCTTTAGCTGAAAGAATCCAAGTTGACACCTATATTTATTAGGACTATAAATTATCAATAGATTGAATATCTGTATATCTTTGTTTGTGATACACTCTTTTTTTATTTCTTACCGCTTATAAATTTTGTGAATTTAATAATGGATAATAATAATAAAGTTCAATTAATCTGGGGTTGTGCCCTCGTTCTCATGGGGGTTGCCGTTTTTTTTCGAGTTCCTGCTGTGATTGAAGAAATATCTGAAACATTTGACTTGAATTCCGGTTTTTATTTTTTCCGGTTTAGTTTTTATCTTATTGCCGCTATTTTGATTGGTGGCGGTGTTAAAAAAATTCAGAATTACTGGCCATTTAAATAATCGTATTTGAATTTTTCATTGATATGAATGATATCCATCGAATAAGTATTTTTTCTGCAAAATTAAGCTTTAAACAACCCATTTCACGGGTGATTCACCCAACGCATTATTGGAGGAGAGTATGCCCTCAAGTACCAGTATAAAAACATCAAAATCAAAGACCTCAAACGGTACCCAGGATATTCGGCATTTAAAATCAGAAGTCGAATACCGAACCAAGCTTCAGGAAATTTCGAATTCGATTTTTGCCGCTTTGAATCTTGATGAAATCCTGATTGATTTAAAACATGATATCATGGACCTGGTCAATGCAGAACGTATCACCATCTACTATGTTGATGGTGTAAAGCGCGAACTGGTTTCAAGAATTAAAACCGGAAACGAAGTTTCAGAAATCAGGGTTTCCATATCCAATAAAAGTATTGCCGGTTATGCCGCAGCTCATCAGAAGCTGGTAAATATAAAGAATGTTTATGATGAATCTGAACTGGCCAATATTGATGAAGAATTAAAATTTAATAAAAGCTTTGACAAAAAATCCGGCTTTCATACAAAACAGGTCCTTGTTGTTCCGATTGTTTTTAAGTCTTTTGTTTTAGGGGCGATCCAGCTGATCAATCGCAAAAAAGGCGGTCCTTTTATCCAGAGTGACGAAGAAAATGTCTCTGAATTATCAAATATAATGGGGATTGCACTTTATAAGCAGAAAAAAATGGCTACCGGCCGTAAGAGTAAATTCGATTATCTGCTCCAAAATCATAT
Source organism: Desulfobacteraceae bacterium (assembly GCA_027858815.1). GTDB lineage: Bacteria > Desulfobacterota > Desulfobacteria > Desulfobacterales > Desulfosalsimonadaceae > SURF-3. The sequence continues at coordinate 5,438 of JAQIBZ010000584.1, read as the reverse complement.
TTTAACGCAAAAAGAGCTGAATCAAGCTATTGCGACTTCACGAGATAAGAGAATTCCCATTGTCAATATTCTAATTGATGATTTAAAAATATCCCAAAAAGATATTGCTGAAGCCCTCAGCCGTTATTACGATCTTCCTTTAATCAAGTATAATGAAACCCTTCCGATTCCTGGCGAACTGCTCAGAGGCCTTAAAGTCGGATTCATGCGAAATAATTTATGGGTTCCTATTCGTATGGAAAAGGATGAAATCGTTATCGCGATTGACAATCCCGAAGATATGCAGCGTGTGGATGAAATACGCGCCCTTTTTTCAGGCCGCAAAATCAAACTTGCCTTTGCCTTAAAAGAGGACATCCTTAAAATTATTAATCTGTTTTTTACCGATGAAAAAGAAACGTCTTCAATTGACGACATTCTTTCTCAGCTCCAAAATGAAGATGATGAAATTGAAGAAGAAACCGCTGACGTATCCGAAGAAAGCAGTGCCGTTGTCCAACTCGTTAATAAGATTATTTTAGACGCATATGCACGCGGTGCTTCTGATATTCATATAGAGCCATATCCGGGTAAGCAGAATACCCATGTCCGGATAAGAGTTGATGGTTCCTGTAACCTTTATCAGACAATTCCTTTCAGTTTTAAAAATGCAGTCATCTCCCGAATAAAAATTATGTCGGAACTGGATATTGCCGAAAAACGAAAACCCCAGGACGGCAAAATCAGTTTTAAAAAATATGGTGGGAAAGATATTGAACTTCGTGTGGCAACAGTCCCGACTCAGGGGGGCAATGAAGACGTTGTCATGAGAATCCTTGCTGCCGGAGAGCCTATTCCCCTAAATAAAATGGGGTTTTCTGAACGCAATTACGATCGTTTTATCGAAACAATCATCAAACCATACGGCCTGGTATTTGTCTGCGGGCCAACAGGTTCCGGTAAAACAACAACGTTGCATTCCGCATTATCATTTATTAATAAAGTCGAAACCAAAATATGGACGGCTGAAGACCCTGTTGAAATTACTCAAAAAGGGTTGCGGCAGGTTCAGGTCAAACCTAAGATCGGTTTTGACTTTGCCACGGCAATGCGGGCTTTTTTAAGAGCTGATCCGGATGTCATCATGGTCGGTGAAATGCGTGATCATGAAACCACTCAGATGGGTATTGAAGCGTCATTAACCGGTCATCTTGTTTTTTCCACATTGCATACAAACAGTGCACCGGAAAGTATTACCCGTCTTCTGGATATGGGCATGGACCCTTTTAACTTTGCCGATGCTCTGTTGGCTATTATGGCCCAGCGATTGGTAAGAACCCTTTGCAAAAACTGCAAGAAACCGGTTAATCCCTCAAAATCCGAATATGATGAACTGGTCAGGGAATATGACCCGGAACTATTTCAAAAGAATTTACATATTCCGTACACCAGTGATCTGACTCTTTATAAAGCGGAAGGGTGTGATATGTGTAATAATACCGGTTATCGCGGCCGAATGGGTATTCACGAGTTGTTAATTGGTACGGACCGGATCAAGGAGATGATCCAAACCCGCTGCACTATGTCTGAAATCCGTGATCAGGCAATTGTCGAAGGTATGACGACGCTGAAGCAGGACGGCATTGAAAAAATATTTCAAGGAAATGTTGATCTTCTCGAAGTCCGCAAAGTCTGTATTAAATAATTTGGGTTGTTTTTGTTTTCCAAAACTTGTTAAAATTCATGGACGACGGTCGTTTTATTTGGCCTTGATCATCGTCTCGGCCATATGTAGGGGAGGGCTTTATGCCCTCCCGAAAAACGAGTATGACGAAGGTGTCAGTCATTCTTATCTCTGGATACCGGGCTATAGAAAAAACGGGCGGGGATAAACCCCGCACCCTACAGAAAACTGGCGGGGATAAACCCCGCACCCTACGGAAAAGGTGGCCGAAACGATGATCAAGGCCCTTTATTTAATCATTTAGTACTAATTTTTTATTGAATTTGATTTTCAGTATAATTGGGCAAAGTAAGCATTGCTTACTTTGCCCAATTATTATTTTAAGACTATAGATATCAGATGGTTATTGTTTTAATATATAAATATATTGACTTTAATATAAGTATAAGTAATACATACTTACATGAAAAAAGAAAATTATGATATTATGCAAAAAGAAACAAAAAATAATTCATTTTGTCAGAACTTAGCTAAGGTATCTGTACCTCCCAGCCGTATAAAGATTACCAATGCATTAAAATCGCTTCTGAAAGACAAAGACTTTAATTCGATTACGACTGCTGAAATATCGCGCGTAGCAGGAGTGAATGAAGCTCTGATCTACAGACATTTTGATGGCAAAAGAGGTCTGCTCCATACGGTTTTATCTGAATATTTGAATGAATTTGTCTCAAATCTCATATTTGATTTAAAGGGAATTAAAGGCGCGATTAACAAAATTAGAAAATTTATATGGGCCACGCTTCATTATTATGATGATGATCGTGTTTTTTCACAAATTCTTCTACTTGAGGTACGAAATTTCCCGGGATATTTTGAAAGTGAAACCTATCAGATTGTCAAACAATATGCCGGATTTTTGATGAAAATAATCGAAGAGGGGATTCAATCCGCTGAGATACGAGATGATATTGTCCCTGCCGGTATTCGTCAGTTTATTCTGGGTTCAATCGAACACTATTGTCTTCCTGCATTGATTTATAACAAGAAAATGGACTGTGATATTTTAGCGGATAACTTATGCGAAATTTTATTTTCAGGGATTAAGAAGCATTGAGTTTAGTTGAAAGATTGAAAACTTTTTTTGAAAATAATTAATCAATTTTATATGTATCTTATTATTTTTTTAATTTGATACAAAGGAGTATAGCATGAGAATTCTTAAAATTGATCATCTTGGGGTTGCTGTTAACAGCATTGATAAGGGGAAAAATTTCTGGTCGGATATCCTTGGTTTAGACTTTGAAGGGGATGAAACAGTAGAAGCCCAAAAAGTTAAAACAGCTTTTTTCCCGGTCGGTGAAAGTGAAGTGGAATTATTAGAATCAACCGCGCCGGATGGACCGATTGCCAAATTTATTGAAAAGAAAGGTGAAGGAATCCAGCATATTGCTTTTCGGGTTGAAAATATTGAAGAGGCTCTGGCAGAATTAAAACAAAAAGGGGTTCGTTTAATTGATGAGACGCCGCGAATTGGTGCCGGAGGTGCAAAAATCGCATTTCTGCATCCTAAGGCAACCAGTGGGGTACTCGTGGAATTATGTGAACGTTGATGGCTTCGTAAAAAGTCCAAATTCTTTGTTGCGCTGCATCCTTTGTTTCTTCATGGTACGCTAAGTACAAATCATCACTCAGGATTTACGCGCCTCGAATTTGGAGCTTTTTTCTTTGCCATCGGAATCTGACTTTTTACGAGCTTGTGAACGTTAAATTTTAAAATAAGGAGCATGGAAATGGCAGATCATGCCGATATTCTTAACTGGCAGAAAATGGCTGAAAAAGAATTAAGGGGAACCCCGGTTGATGCCTTGACAAAATCGACCCCTGAGGGAATTGATATCAAACCCTTATATACTGCCGAAGATCTTGAGAATCTTGAATTTGTAAATATTCTTCCCGGCGTAGATCCATTTGTTCGTGGTGTTCGGGCAAGTATGTATACCAACAGGCCCTGGACAATACGTCAGTATGCCGGGTTTTCAACGGCAAAGGAATCCAATCAGTTTTACCGCAAAAATCTTGCGGCCGGTCAAAAGGGGTTGTCTGTTGCTTTTGATTTACCCACCCATCGTGGTTATGATTCCGATCATCCCCGGGTGATTGGTGATGTCGGTAAAGCTGGTGTTCCAATTGATTCCGTTGAGGATATGAAAATATTATTTGATGGAATTCCTTTGGATAAAATGTCGGTCTCCATGACAATGAATGGGGCTGTCCTGCCGGTTCTTGCCGGTTATATTGTTGCGGCAGAAGAGCAGGGTGTTTCCCAGGATAAACTCACGGGAACTATTCAAAATGATATTTTAAAAGAATATCTGACCCGTAATACGTATATTTATCCTCCGGAGCCTTCCATGCGCATTGTTTCCGATATTGTCGGATACTGCTCAAGAAACATGCCCAAATATAATACCGTGAGCATCAGCGGTTATCATATGATGGAGGCAGGAGCGGATTCCGTTCTTCAGACCGCATTTACCATTGCCGATGGTATTGAATATGTTAAAGCCGCATTAGACGCCGGGTTGGATATTGATGATTTTGCTCCCCGTTTATCCTTTTTCTTTGGTATCGGCATGAATTTTTTCATGGAAATCGCCATGCTCCGTGCGGCTCGATTTTTATGGGCAGATCTGATGAAACAGTTCAATCCCCAGAACCCCAAATCGTTGATGCTTAGAACGCATTGCCAGACATCCGGCTGGAGCCTTACCCAGCAGGATCCATACAATAATATTATCCGGACAACGCTTGAATGTCTTGCCGCTGTTTTAGGCGGTACACAGTCTTTGCACACCAACTCTTTTGATGAAGCGGTCAGTTTACCAACTGATCTGTCAGCCCGAGTTGCCAGAAATACGCAAATAATTATTCAGGAAGAGTCCCAGGTGACCCGTGTTGTTGATCCGTTGGGCGGATCCTATTATATCGAGTCATTGACCAATTCGATAATTTGTGAAGCGCGCAAAATAATCGATGAAGTTGATAAACTGGGCGGCATGGCAAAAGCCATTGTTTCCGGTATGCCGAAAATGAGAATTGAAGAATCATCCGCCCGCCGGCAGGCAAGGATAGATCAGGGCAAAGATGTCATTGTTGGTGTGAATAAATACCAGGTGGAAGATGAAGCGCCCATAGCAGTTCGTGAAATATCATCTGAAGTCCGTGATCAGCAGGTGGCACGGCTCAGGGAGATTAAAGAAAAAAGAAATAACACAGCAGTAGAAGAAGCCCTTGCCGCTGTTACTAAGTGTGCTGAAAGCGGCGGGAATTTACTTGAAGTCAGTATTGATGCAGTACGGAAACGTGCAACAGTTGGTGAAATATCTGATGCCATGGAAAAGATTTTTGGGCGTTATGTTGCCACCACACAATGTATTTCAGGTATTTATGCTTCAGAATATCAGGATAATGAAATTGTTTCATCTCTTCGAAAGCGAACGGATGAATTCTCTGAAAAAGAAGGCCGCAGACCAAGAATCCTTGTTGCTAAAATGGGTCAGGACGGTCATGACAGGGGAAGCAAGGTGGTGGCCACTGCTTTTGCCGATTTTGGCTTTGATGTAGACATCAGCCCGATGTTTCAGACCCCTGAAGAAGCAGCACGTATGGCCGTTGAAAATGATGTTCATGTTGTTGGTGTTTCCAGCCTGGCAGCCGGACATAAGATTCTGGTGCCGGAACTGATTGCTGCATTGAGAAAAGAAGGTGCAGA